>JACZXL010000127.1 GCA_022571635.1 Planctomycetota bacterium | reverse complement strand
CTACCTCGCAGCTACTGGAAGGTCGCTGACGCCGAAGGTCAAACGAGACGAATGGTGGTCACTCGTCTCCAACAGGACGCTCGTATGGGGACTCGTATTCTCCGGGGATGCTGAGGACTGGATCGGTCAGGAAGTATTCGAACGAATCAGAGATCAGCGCTTCTCGCACGACGAATTGAGATCGTTCTTTGAACGATGCGCGCACGGAGACTGGTTCACCCGCCCGATCTCCGATCGGTGGAAGGCGAAGTACGGCGATCTCATCGAGCGAACGGAGTTCATGCTGTACCGCAGTAGCCAGTTCGCCATTGACGGATTAGAAGTCCCGAACGATGCGCTGTGGGAGTTGCCGGCCGAGCTTCAACTCGCAACACGCGATCCTTGGCCGGCGGGTGTGCCGCTATTCATCGAGGTCCGCATGAACAGCTGGTGGCCGTATCCGCGCGGTCACCGCATCGATTTGACACCGCGTCTTCCGGATTCTGAATCCGTACGGCTCGGAGGCACGCTGAGAGGTATCCTGCTCCCACTTTCAGAGCCTCAGGAAACGACTATCGAGTTTGACTATACCGTCTCTCGGGCGCGTGAGTGGCACCCCAATCCACCAGTGGAAACCGTTGAGACCGGCACGAAGCGCGTCGATGTGCGGATCGCGGGAAAGATCGAGGACCTTCTCCGACCGGTTCGCGACAACCAGCTTGACGAGATTCTGGAGGCAGAGCTCAGCTACAAACTGACCCGCGTTGATGGGAAGGTTCGAGCACTCATGTTTGACACGCGTGCCATGCGGAGTCCGGACCTCGAGGGAATCGCGTTTGGTGTCGTGCTCGAGTTCATCTTTGATGACGAAGTCGTGGCCTCCCGGCCGTTCTGGATGATGGGCGGTCAGTCAGGAGGCTTTGGCGGCAGGATGAGCCAGTATCAGGGCGATTTCAACACGGTTCGCCAGACACCGAGCGTTGACGGATGGACTCTGCGCGTCCGTAGCGACCCGGAGATTGCGCTTCGCGTCATCGAAGCTGACCGATACTGGGAAGGTGAGATCACGATCCCATTCATCATCGATGATCGCTGACGCTCGCTGTCGGCGCCACCGGCGCTTCCCCGTAGAGGTCAGGTAACCGGCTACGAGCAATTCCACCTTCCTTCCAAAGCAGGGGCGAAGGGGGTGGGTGAATGATACATCTTGCCGCATTGACGGGCGAATCAAATGATGGACAATAACCCCCAATGACCGGCTACCCGTGGACAGCCTGGCTCTGGTGGATCGGCGGAGCAGTGCTCGGCTTGCTCGGCCTGTGGCTGTTCTATTGGTCGTTGCTTCATGATCGATCCAAGGGACGCCGTCGCTGCCCCAAGTGCTGGTACAACATGTCCGGCACGGATTCGATGACGTGCAGCGAATGCGGCCGAACCGCCAAGCGCGAGAAGAAACTCTACAAGACGAAGCGTCACAAGCGCTGGGCGCTTGTTTCAATTGGGTTACTTGTCGCAGGCCATGTGACGCACACTGCGCCGCGCATTCAGCGGGTTGGGTGGCTTGGTGCAGTCCCTACCACAGTCTTGATTATGTTTGCCGGTTCGATCGATGATTTCAAGAGTCAGGCCGCATATAGGGTTGTTGATCGCTTGATCAGCATTCGCATGTGGCCATGGCAGCGATCGTGGCTGGCCACTAAGGCGACTAGGATGCTCGACGGATCCCCAAGCGCCGGCAAACGCGCATGGGCCGGGCATTTGCTGGGCCTACTGGGCCAAGACGGCTCTGAAGCTACCGTCGCCATTCCGTCGTTGATCGCCGCATTGAGCGACGAGAACGCTGACGTGCGCGCCAACGCTGCGATGGCGTTGTCCATCATCCCTACTGAAGGCAGTCTTGCTGTCCCAGCGCTGATTGAGCGACTTGACGACGAACGTGGTGTTCGTATGTGGGCTGCGTCTGCGCTTGGTCATCATGGCAGAGATGCAAGACATGCATTGCCGCACCTCATCGAAATGCTTGAGGATCCTGACGAGCAGATTCGTATCGTGGTCGCCGAAGCAGTTTGTGCGATCGCAGATGACCCGGCACCGGCGTTTCCCGCCCTTCGTAGGTTCCTCGCACATCAATCGTGGGGAATGCGCTGGAGGGCCGCGAATGCGCTCCTTGAAGCAGGCCCGAAAGCTGCACCATTGGTGAAGGATCTTGTAGTCACTCTAAAGGACCCGAGCCAGTTCGTGCGCGTCGCTGCTGCCACTGCGCTGGGAGGTATCGGTCCAGAGGCAGAGCCCGCGAGGGCCGAGTTGTCGCTGCTGCTTAATGATCCGGTTGCAGACGTACGTGATGCAGCCGAACAGGCACTGGACAAAATAGGAGAGAAACCCTGACCAACCGCGTATGGCCTGCCGTTCGACGACGGGGTTCCTCCCGTCGATATCTCCCGCTTGTCATTTCGCACCGGCGGCATGATGATGGCCGACTATGACAGCTCGGTCGGACCAAGAATCATGCGACGTTGGTCTCATCGGCCTGGGGGTCATGGGCAAGAACCTTGTCCTGAACCTGGCTGACCACGGGTATCGGGTGGCGGTCTATAACCGCACGACTGCCGTTACCCACGAATTCATTGAGCAGTATTCGACGCAGTATCAATCGTTGGCCGCAAGCGCAAAGGGAATCGCACCCCCCTCTCCTTCCGGGAGAGGGGTTGGGGGTGAGGGTGGATCGGGACCGAGCAACCAAATCCAAGAAGACCCTCACCCTAACCCTCTCCCAAGGGGAGAGGGGACAGGAGGGGGAGACGGAACCGGCGGGCTGGTCGGCTGCGAGACGCTTGAGCAATTCGTCGCGGCCATCAAGCCGCCGCGGGTGATGATTGTGTTGGTCAAGGCTGGGCCGGCGGTCGATGCGGTGTGTGAGCAGCTCATCGAAGCTGGAGTACAACCTGACGACATCGTGGTGGATGGCGGAAACAGTTTGTGGACCGACACCATTCGGCGCGAGAAAGACTACCGCGGACGGTTGACCTTCTTTGGGTCAGGCATTTCCGGGGGCGAGGTTGGGGCGCGGTACGGGCCGTCGCTTATGCCCGGGGGGGATGAGCGCGCGTGGGAGAGACTCAAGCCGATTTGGGAGTCGATTGCAGCGAAGGTGGATGCGCGAAGCGGCAAGCCGCTGGAAGGTGAGATCACTTCCAAGGGTGAACCTTGCACGACTTACCTCGGGCCCAACGGGGCAGGCCACTACGTCAAGATGGTTCACAACGGGATCGAATACGCGGACATGCAGTTGATTGCCGAGGCGTATCACTTGTTGCGAACACAATCGCAACTAGCGCCGAAACAGATCGGCGAGGTTTTCTCTACATGGAACGAGGGCGAGCTTGCGAGCTATTTGATCGAGATCACTGCCGACATATTGCGCCAAGACGATCCAGTGACGGGCCAGCCGTTGGTTGATGTGATTCTCGATAAAGCAGGCATGAAAGGCACGGGCACGTGGACGGCGATCAACGCACTTGAGCTCGGTGTACCCTCTGTGAGCATTGCTGAGGCTGTGTTCGCGCGCGGCATGAGCGGACTCAAAGACGAGCGCGTCGCCGCATCGAAGGTGTTGGCCGAACCAACCAAAGAACCCTCACCCCCGCCCCCGGAATATGGGAAGGGCTTTCAAGAGGCTGTGCGCGACGCGTTGTATTGCTCGAAGATTTGCGCCTACGCCCAAGGGTTTCAACTCATGGCTGCGGCACAAGCTGAATACGATTGGAAACTGAACTTCGGCGAGATTGCGCGTATTTGGCGAGGCGGGTGCATCATTCGGGCGGCCTTCTTACAGAAGATCACCGATGCGTATGAGCGTGATGCGAATTTGGCGAACTTGTTGCTGGATTCATTTTTCCGGGGGGAAATCGCGAAGCGGCAAGCCGCGTGGAGGCGAGTCGTGTCACACGCTGCATTGCAAGGCATCCCCACGCCGGCGTTCAGTTCGGCCTTGGCGTATTACGATGCCTATCGCAGCGCGACGCTGCCCGCTAATCTCATCCAGGCCCAGCGCGATTACTTTGGTGCTCATACATACGAACGGGTCGATCAGCCGCGCGGTAGATTTTTCCACTTGGACTGGACCGACCCGAATCGCCCACAATTGGAATCCTAAGAAAACGACTATGATCGATCAAAGGCCGCAAGCGATCCGATGGACGTCAGCCATCGCCATATCTGTGTGTTGCTTGTCCACAACGCCGGTCGTCGGGCAGTCCGATCAAGAGGCATTGGCGCTGGCCGCCAGCACACCGCGCGTCTCGTTGGTCCGAACTGAGATAGCGCCCCAAATCGACGGCGTGCTGGACGAGCCGCTGTGGGAAGATGCGGCGCTCATCGATGATCTGACGCAGGTCGAGCCGATCGAAGGGGCTGCGCCAAGTCAGCGCACGGAAGTGCGGATCCTTTACGACAGCGACTTCATCTACTTCGGTATCCGCTGCTTTGATACCGAGCCGGACAAGATCATCGCCAAGCAACTTCAGCGTGATGCCGACCTCGAACCGGACGATCGCGTCTTGATCGTCATTGATCCGTACTTTGATCATCGCAACGGATATTTCTTTGTCGTCAACCCGTTGGGCGCGCGCCGCGAATCCCTGATCGAGAACAACAGCTCGGTGCGTGATGACTGGGACGGGATTTGGTACGCCAAATCTCAGATTGACGAGCAAGGCTGGACCACGGAGATTGCGATTCCCTTCAAGACGATCTCATTCAACGAAGCGACCACACAATGGGGATTCAACATCCAACGGACGATTCGCCGTACCAACGAACAGATTCGTTGGTCGGCTCCCGTTCAAAACAAGAGCGCGATGTCTGTTGCTGATGCAGGCGTCTTGGAGGAGATTCGCGATCTTGACAAAGGCATCGGGTTGGATTTCAAGCCGTATGTGAAATCCACACTTCGCACGGACGACATTCGCGGCGATGGTCTTGATCTCGATGCGGGGTTTGATGCGTTTTACAAGCTCACGCCTTCGATGACATTGGCGCTGACGTTCAATACGGATTTTGCGGAAACGGAAGTCGATGAGCGCCGAGTGAATCTGACACGATTTCCGCTGTTCTTCCCAGAGAAGCGCGACTTCTTCCTGCAGGATGCGGGGATTTTCAACTTCGGCGGGATTCGTTTTGATCCGTTGCCGTTTCAATCGCGGCGAATCGGGTTGGATTCCTCCGGTCAACAGGTGGATCTCATCGGCGGCGTGAAACTCACCGGGCGCACCGGGCCGCTGAACCTCGGCGTGTTGACGGTGCTCGCCGATGATACCGATGATGTGGACCAGAATCTGCTCACGGTCGGCCGGGCGTCGCTGAATGTCCTGGAAGAATCGACGGTCGGGTTGATCACAACAATCGGCGACCCGGCGAGCAACGAAGACAACACGGTCGTGGGCGGCGATTTCAATTTCCGAAACAGCCACGTCTTCGGCGACAAGATCGTCCAAGGCAGCGCGTTCTTTCTGCACAGCTCCTCGCCGGACGGCGATGGCGACGATCAAGCCTGGGGAGCGCGCATCAGTTATCCCAACGATCGAATCAGGGCGACGATTGGATTTACGGAAATCGGTGATCGTTATGACGCGGCGCTTGGATTCGTGCCACGGCGCGGGATACGTGAATACTTCGGGCGCTTTCGATACCGCTGGCGGCCCGAAAACAGTTGGATCCGCACGATCGACGTCGGCTTCGACCCGACGGTGATCACCGACTTGAACGATCGGACCGAGTCGAGTGACTTCGAATTCGATTTGATCACGATCAAAAACCACGCCGGCGACGAATTCGAGATCGAATACCAGATCAATCGCGAAGTTCTCACTCGCCCGTTTGAGATCAGCCCCGGCGTAGTGATCCCCGTGGGCGATCACCGCTTCGATCGAATCGATATCGGCGGATCGACCTCCAAGAGTCGGGCGCTCAGCTTCGGCGCGTCGATCCAAGCGGGCGAGTTTTTCGATGGTGATCGGTTGGATACGGCGGTGGAAGTTGAGTGGCGACCGTCACCGAATCTATTGCTGGGGTTCTCTTGGGAGCAGAACGACATCAATTTGCCGGCGGGCGAGTTCCAGGTGCAGGTTGCGCAGGCGCGGGTGAACTTTCTGTTCACGCCGGACATCGCGTGGACGAACTTCATCCAATGGGACAACGTGTCGGATTCGCTGGGGATCAACAGCCGACTGCGTTGGATCATCGAGCCGGGCAATGAGATCTTCTTCGTCGTGAACCAGACGTTCGACACGTTCGATGATCGATTCGACGGCACGTCAACGGAAGTGACGACGAAGATCGGCTGGACGTTCAGGTTCTAATCGGACATCCAACCGACTGAGCGGTGCCACCGACAGCGACCGAAGGGAGTCGTCGGTGTCTTACCCACCGGCCTCCAAGACACGCATCCCGGCGCGCCGGGATGCGTGGCCCCGGCATATCGGCGCTCGACCCTAGCGATCAGCACATCGCGAAAACGCTACGATACGGCTATGAACCACGAGAATCTCTGGGCGCCGTGGCGGGCGGCGTACCTGCGGGAATTGACGCGCAAAGCTGAGGGTTTCGAAGAAGCCCAATTCACAGCCGGGCCGTTCCTGACGGAGTATTGGGAACATCCGCAAGACGACGGGGCCAACCATGTCATCTATCGCAACGAGCAGGGGATCGTGCTGCTGAACCGCTATCCCTACTCGAACGGTCATCTGCTGACGGCGCTGGGCGAGCCGCGCCCGACCCTGCTGGACTACGAGCCCGCGCAACGAGCGGCTTTTTGGAAGCTGATCGAAATCAGCGCCGACCTGATCGAGAAAACACTTCGCCCCCAGGGGATCAACATGGGGATCAACCAGGGGCGGGCCGCCGGGGCCGGGCTGCCCGAACACTTACACGCCCATCTCGTTCCGCGCTGGGGCGGCGACACGAACTTCATGAGCGTCGTCAGCAATGTCCGCGTCATCCCGGATTCTCTTGAGAAGATGGCCGAGGCGTTTCGCAAGACCGCCGAAGCGATGCGCCCTTCGAACACTTAGGACGACAGACCTCTCCCCATGAACGCCGTGCCCGGAATCGATCCCGATTCGTACCACATCCCGCCGGCGCTGACCGAGCGCATCCAGACGCCGGCCCTCGTCATCTTCATGGACAAGGTCGATCGGAATATCAAGCAGGTCATTTCGCACACAGGCGGTGATGTAACTCGTTGGCGGGCGCACCTCAAGACGACGAAGCTTCCGCAGGTATGGGAGCGACTTCTCGAGGCGGGTGTACGGCAGTTCAAGTGCGCCACGACCCGGGAGGCCGCGTGCCTGTTGACGCTGCTTGATCACCGCGGCATCGAGGGCGCTGATCTGCTGATCGCCTACCCCCTGCTCGGGCCGGGGCTGGAGCGGGCGGCGGACCTGGCTCGAGATCACGGACGCACCGCCGTGTCGGTGCTGTGTGAGGACCCCGCCGCGGCTGATCGCATCCCCCGGAGCTTGGGCATCTTCGTCGACGTCAATCCGATGATGAACCGGACCGGGATCGAGATCGATGATCGGCCGCGGATAACCGAGGTTGCGCACTGGGCCGGGGCAAGGTTCCGGGGCATTCACGCCTACGACGGGCATATCCGCGACGAGGAGCCGAGCGTTCGCAGAGAACAAGCATGGAAAATCTATGACGAGGTTCTTGATCTTTGCGGGCATCTCATGGCGAACGGATTTCGCGTCGACGAAGTCATCACCAGCGGCGCCTTGACGTTCCTTGATGCGCTCGCCTACCACCCATTTACCGAATTGAACGAGACGACGCACCGCGTCTCGCCGGGCACCGTCGTGTTTTCAGATACGACGACACAGACAGCGGTGGCGCAGGCGGAACTCGAACCGGCAGCCGTGGTTCTTACACGAATCATCTCGCGCCCGACGGCGGGCATCGCGACGTGCGACGCCGGGTCCAAGGCCATCGCGGCCGAGGCTGGTGACCCGTGCGCCATGGTAATCGGGCATCCGGAGTTGATTGCGCTAAAACCCAGTGAAGAGCATTTGCCACTATCGATTGAATCAGGCCCGGGTCCGGCGCGTGGCGATCTGCTGTTGCTCGTTCCCCGTCATGTCTGCCCGACGGTGAATCTGGCGCAGGAGGCAATACTGTTGAACGATGAGGGATCGGTTCAGATCGTTCCGGTCGCCGCGGCGGGGCACGAAGTGCGCATCCGCCAGCCGGTCGAATCATGACTGGGATCGAGGCGATCCGAGGTCATGGCATACCGAAGGCGGCGCTCAGCCCCTCCGGTTCGCCCAGAGGATTGAGGTCTCCCGCGCGAAAAAGGGATCTGCTCGAACCCCAAGTCAAAGTGGGTTCGCTCTCCATCGATCCCGGCCTTCCACTCGATGGAGGCTTGACCATCGTCGCAGAGAAGCGATCCCTTGAGGTTCACTAGGCTCGAGCAAATACCGCCTGTTCACGCCTGAGCGGTCCCGAGGGGGCTGAACGCCGCCATAGCCAGGGTAGCGTGGGGCCCCCCGCCCGTCGATCATTTTCCCCGCAGGTCGTCGATTTTGCCGGCACCGCTTTTTCCGATCATTGACACGGAAACAGCCGTATGGTACATCCTAGGTAACGGAGAAAGTTCGTAAACGCCCCTTATACGAGGCTTTAGACAATGCGGATTCTTGCTGGACTAACCCTTGGGGCCCTCGGCGCTGCCGTGCTTGTGGGATGCAGCAGCTCCAGCCCCTACGACGTGAGCTTTGGCGCCATCAGCGGCAACCTGACGCCGGAGCTTCAAGGCCTGACCGATCGCCCGGTCGATGACCAGCGCAACCTGGCCGTCACCAACAACCAGAACTGGCGGATGATGGAAGACGATCTCGGCCGCGCGTTCTACACCGACCACCCGAGCCGGTTGAGCCCGTATCCGATCACCTACACGAGCGGCAATCCGCGGTAGGCGCGATCGCTGGTCTGCCTGGTTTGAACCATGACGCTCTCCGTCCGTGAACGGGGAGCGTTTTATTGCGCGCCGCGCCCGCGGGCTTGCCCCGACCGTTCAACGCGCCAAAGGTAGTCTGTGAGTCCTGTCCGCCTGGCCATCAACACTATTACCAAAGCGATCACGTCCTTTCACCCCGCGTCGATGCCGCGTCTAAGTCGAGGGCACTACCGGCGCGAACTGGCGGTGTGGTCGTTGCTGCCCGTGGCCCTGGGGGCGGTCGAGGGCGGGGTGACGGGCGTCCTGGCCAAGAACGCTTTTGAAGGGACCGTGGGTCCGGTCGCCCTGAGCTTGGCGGTGGCTGTCCTGCAGGGCGCGCCCGCCCTCGCCAACATCGTCAGCTTTCTGTGGGCGGCGCTGGGCCACGGCCGGAACAAGATCCGACTCATTGCAACGCTACAGCTCTTGATGACCCTGATGGTGGCGATGATCGCGCTGGCGCCGCGCAACGGGACGGGACTGCTGATTCTCGTCGTCGGCGCCGTGGGGGCGCGGATGTCCTGGGCGGGCGTAGTGACGCTGCGCTCGACCGTGTGGCGGGCCAACTATCCACGCCATGCCCGGGCCACCCTCGCCGGCAAGCTCGCCACCGTCCAGGCGATTCTGATGGCGGCCACCGCCTACGCCATCGGACAGGCTATGAACTTCAACCCCGAAGCGTTCCGCATCATGTATCCAGCCGCGGCGGGCATCGGACTGATCGGGGTGGTGGTCTACAGCGGCATGCGGATGCGCGGCCACCGCGCCGTGATCCGAGCTGAACTGGACGCCAAAGAATCGAGCGCATCACTCTTCAATCCGCTGCGATGGCGAGCATTGCTGCTGGAG
Source organism: Planctomycetota bacterium (assembly GCA_022571635.1). GTDB lineage: Bacteria > Planctomycetota > Phycisphaerae > Phycisphaerales > SM1A02 > JADFNO01. The sequence goes on along the minus strand of JACZXL010000127.1, from coordinate 625 downwards.
GACGCCAAGTACCGCCGGTACATGACCTGCATGTTCGTCTTCGGCGCCGGCAACCTCATGGTGGGCGCGCCGTTGATCATCATGCTCAAGGATCGCTTCCAGTTCAGTGAATCAACATCCGTGGCGATCATGACCACGATCCCGCTACTGCTCATGCCGTTGAGCATCCCGCTGTGGTCTCGACTCCTTGACCGTGTACACATCCTTCAGTTTCGGGCCATTCACAGTTGGGCGTTCGTTGCCTCCACCGCCACCGTGCTCATCGCAGCGCTGACGATGCAACCGTGGCTGCTTTTCCTAGGGGCATCCCTGAAGGGATTCGCATTCGGCGGCGGGGTGCTGGCGTGGAACCTGGGACATCACGACTTCGCGCCCGTCGAGAAGGCGTCGCAGTACATGGGGGTGCATGTCACGCTCACTGGCATTCGAGGACTGCTGGCCCCGATCGTTGGCGTGAGCGTGTATGAGGCGTTGGAATGGCTCGAGCCGGGCGCGGGCGCGTGGGTCTTTGCGATATGCCTGAGCCTGACCCTTGTCGGAGCGGTGTGGTTCGTGCTGATGCGACGAACGCTGGCCGGTCGAGGCGTCGGCGCCGATTTCGAGGCCGGCCCGCCCGTGCAGCCTC
>JACZXL010000346.1 GCA_022571635.1 Planctomycetota bacterium | reverse complement strand
CGCACGCAATTGTCGCAGCCGGTGCATCGGTTCAGGTCGATCAGCATCGCAGAAGCGCCGTTGATAAACCGGTTCTCGACAAGGAACTCGAGCATGCCGGTCTCGATTCGCGCCGGCGCCTGGCCCCAGCGGCGGTCAGCGTCGTGGGGCGAGCGCTCTGCTTTGCTCGGAACCTTAGAACTGCGCCTGGACAGGACATATTTCTCGACAATCACGGTGGGCACACGCAGGATGTCCACATAACCCAAAGCACGGATCGTCCGCTTGAACGGCACCGCGCGATCGCTCTGGAACGCCTCAGCCAACTCCTCGAATCCGTAGCTCTGGCCTCGGCCGAGATAGCTGATCGTCCGCTCACCGTCGCCGTACTTGTGACTGACGCGGGCGAATCCGGCACGGATCAGGATCAACCCGTCGGGATAGTGGCCTTGCTCAGCGATGATCGGCTCATGCGCCAAACGGCGAGCCGGATCCTGAGCCGGCAATCGTTTGAACGAACCGTACCAGTCGAACTCGCCGAACGTCTCGAAGGTGACTTGGTCCGCGACCTCGTCGAGCTCGGCTTCGCTGAGATCGCGGAACATATCTGTGGCTTGCAACTGGCTCTTGAGGCTCCGCTCTCGATAGAGCTGATCGACGTGATCGCGGATGGCCTCGGACCGGCGCCGGATGTCGCGGAATCCCTGCCAGCGCATCTCCAACAGTTCGCAATCAGTCTCGGCGAAGACGGTGGCGGTGCGCGGGATGCGCGCCAGCGCCGCCAGTTCGCCAAAGAACGAACCATCAGAAATCGTGGCGGTGCGGTGCTCGTCCAGCACGGCCGGGACATCCTGGAGGAAGATGCGGGCCTGTCCACCCTCGCCTCGTTGAGCGGCGCCCGCTCCGTGCGCGACATACCCTTGAACGTCGCGATACTCGGTCGTACGGTGGTTCGTCCAGAGCTGGGCGATGGAGCGGAGCAGGCCCTTGCGCGCCGGTTCACGTCGTCCAAGCAGACGCGCGGGCATCGAGTCAATGGCGACCCGAACCGTGCCCGCCATGATGAAGAACAGCGAGCTGCCGTAATCACCCTCGCGCACAATGATGTCCCCGGGACGGGCGTGCACGATTCGGCAGTCGTTGAGAATCAACTTGTGCAACGGCAATGCCGTGGGGAACCGTTCGGGGTCGATCTGGGAGAACGGCTCAATCGACAGCACGCGATCGACATCGGCCTCCGCCATGTCCGGATCAAAGGGAGCATCCCACCGTTGGGGCCTGGAAATGACAGCGGATCGCTGCGCCATGCGGGTTCCTTCACCGCCGCCGGCGGCATTCCTATTAGGGCTGCGCCGTCCCGTGATATTTCTGTGGGCCGGGAATGATCGCGTCCAGCGGTCCCAGAGTCGATCCGTCGTTGTTCGCTGCGAATGTCTTGGTTGCTTGCGACAAACTTTCAGCCGCATCGGCTAGTGGGCTCTGGTTATTCAACTTGACCAGACCCCGACCGCCGTTGGGCGGTACCGCTTCTTGCAACCGGCGAACGTCCACGAGCTTGAATATCTCCTCCAGCCGTGTCATCGCAGCTTGAAATCGCTTCACCATAGCGGAGGCGTAGCGGCCTTTTTCCGTGGCGGCGGCGATTCCGCGAAGGCTGAATTCCAGATCGGTCATGGCGCCAACAACATACAGCACGCGCTTCCGCTCCAACGAAGCTGCGCGGTTCTTCTGATCAGATGAATACTGGTAGTTGTGGCGAACCTCGCCTTGCGACCAGGAAACAAGTTCAAACGCGCTACCCGCCTTGTGACCCCCAATGTTCACTAGCTTCTCGTTCGGCACCGAGTGACACGAATAGCAATTCCGGGCGACGAGATACACGTTGGCCGGCCGGAGCATGCCGGACGCGTCACAGGCCTTCAGACGCATCGCCCGGTGCTCAGGCGTTTCCGTTTCCTTGGTTTTGTTCGCGCCATAGTCATTGTGTACGTTGATCCAATCGGCGGCAGCACCGTGGCACGATTCGCAGGAGACGCCGCTCACCGGCTTGGGTTTCTCATCCACGACCCGCGCCGTGTAATGGCAGTTGACGCATAGGTCGTTGCGTTTGATTCCGCCCTTGATTTCGAGCGCCGAAGCGATCTCCCGCGCTCTGGGCTCGCGGTGCATCGTCTTCCAAGTCGCAAAGTGCGTGGATCGCTTCCACGCGTCCATCTCACGGGTGTGACATTCGCCGCAAGCATCCGCGCCCTGCACCTTCGCCAGATCAGTCCGGGGCCCGAAGGCCGCGATGCTCATCGGCGCGATCGCAGACGACACCTGCACGAACGATGTGGGAGTCGTTGCGATGCGCGGATTACTTCGCGCCGCGACTCCGTACGACGCGCCCAAACCGAGCGCCCCAAGTACGAGTATGACCGGGACAAGCCATCCGATACGTTGAACAACGGCCTGCATGGAATCACTCCTTTTCATTCTCGCTGAACGTGCAACGAGCTCCTACGCATCGAGCACGAGCGGTCCTTTGGGTTTACATACACACGTCAGGCAGGATCCGGCCTCAGGTTCGGCCCCCGTCTCCGTAGCGTACACGACTTCGCCTGATTTGATCGCGGTCAGGCAGGTTCCGCAGTTCCCGGCCCGGCAGCCGGAGTCGATTTCGATGCCGTGATCCTCTGCGAACTCCAGCAGCGAGTCGTAGCTAGGGTCCCAGGCCAGGGTC
>JACZXL010000126.1 GCA_022571635.1 Planctomycetota bacterium | reverse complement strand
CTCGGTGACTTGGCCCGTCAGATCGACGCGATCAGCGTTGACCAGCTCAACACGTACCTTGGGGGACGGGATTTTTCTGAGTTCACGATTGCGTCGATCGGGCCCGTGGAGGTCGCAGCCCAAGCCGCAGGGCCGTCATGATCTCAGTTCGTTGCCAGGTCTCAAGACCCCTGCCCGCTGCCTCAAAGCTGATAGACTTGGGCCATGGCAATCTTGGCCACACCACCGGCGCCGGGCGCTCGTGTTCGCGTGACACAGCAACTGCCGCACCGCGATCAGGCCTGGGCGAATACGGTCGAGGGAGTCATTACGCGCTACCAGCAAGCGAAGACCGGATCGTGGTTCGCCCACGCCCGGGACGACCAACTTTGGCTGGATCGACTTGAGCTTGAACTCGACGATGGCGAGGTCGTTGTTCTGAACCTCGATCGGTACACCGTTATCGAAGAGATTCCAGCGCCAGGCAACTGACTGATCGCAGATCGCCGTCTTGGATCAGGCGTGCCCCGTTCATTCCACGCGCAGTGCATGCGTCGCCTGGAGCCGTGCCCCGGCCGCGGAGAGGAAGTACGCTCGCAGTTCCGGCTGCGGCCCAAGCTCCAACGAGTCAACCGTCAGGCGGAACAGATACGTGCGCGTGACATCGTCGTAGAACCTCTTGTTGACGGACCGGTCTCGCAGATCCCAGTTCCAGGTGGCGATCGGAGGCGACGAATCAGCATCGGATCCACCCGCCGCCAGATCGACTCGGACCAGGCCGACCCCTTTGGTTGTGTGGCCTTCCGGATCGAGGAACTCAAGGCGAAACTCGATGATGGATCGACCTGATTTTGCGTCCACCGCCAGCCTGGTCAGGGGGTGAATCCGCAGCGCCTGCGGCCAGAAGGGCCAGTCGCTGGTCTGGGCGTCACCAATCCAACTCGAATTCGGCCCAAGGGACGTTGGTCCATCTGAAGGATCGTGGTCGGGACCGGGTGCGGATGCGCATCCGAGGATGCCAAGCCCGCCCAGGAATCCAACGACTTGCCTACCGACTGACCTCATCCGGGCAAGATACCAATAGATGACCGGAGACGGGGTTGGAACCGTTCGGCGCCAAAACCCCCGGATCGAGGATCCAGCGGGGCGACGCTAGGCGGCATTGGCCGAGATTCGCTTGTGGAGTCGCTCCAACAAATGGATCAACTGCACTTGGCCTCGTTGCAACGTGTTGATTGCCTTTGTGTTCTCCTTCACCACCGTAAGCAGGGCTTCAAGGTCGCGCTCCTGGTCAATCAGCTTCCGATGGGCCTCGTCGAGCTGGCGGTCTCGGTGGGCCGCGTAGCGCCGCTCCATGATCCACAGCAGCCCGATCAGGCCGGCGGCCCCGAATTGCGTGAGTAATGTCAGCGTGCCGTTCAAGGTTGTCTCCATCGATTGCCGCCTCAGCGCCGTTGCAAGGAGACGACGTCAATGTGCCGGATCGCGTCCGCGATGCCGTCCGCATCCAGATCCAGCACGGCTCTGGTCTGACGCCGTACATCGGCGGCTCGCTGCGAATAGAGCGAGGCCCGGTCCGCTAACGAGGCGTCCGTCGGGGCGAGGGCCGATGCCGCCGCGAACGCCTGGGCAATTGTCCGCAGGGCGACGGCCTCCCGGATGTCCTGGGGATTCAAGATCGCTGTTTCGTCAAGAGGCAGCAACGGGTCGGCCGGGTCGATCCCCAAAGCGCCGAGCATCCATGCCTCGACCTCGGCAATCATCCGCCCGAACGTGCGCACGTCGATGGCAAGGGTCGACCCGTCTCCGGGCGGGATCTTCGCCTCGGCGAGCGACGCGCGCGGCAGCGAGACATCGAGGTTCGTGGGGTCAACTCTGGCGACAACCTCGGTGGCTTGGCTCCCGATTACGATAACGTGGCCGGCGTCGATGCCCGCCGCCTGGAAATCCGAACTTGCGCTGGTCAGCCTAGTGCCACTGACCAAGCCGTCCGCTGCGGAAAGAAGGCTTGTGGCAATACTGCTGGCGTCCACAAATACGCTCGGCTCATGGATCAACAAATCTCGGTCAGTGGTGAGTACCATCATCCGGTTCCTTGGCTGGGGACTGCTTCAATCAAAACCGGCCGGCGACGGCAACGCCGCCGGCCAGTGACGGGAGGAGAGAGGGTCAGGCAGTGGTGGCCAGATTTTTGACGAACGCATGGGCGTTCTCGTTGCGGAATTCCAGGGTGTACTCGCCGATGACTTGGCCCACCTCAGCGTCGCCCTGGCTGGCCAGCGGCTTGAAGTGGAAGCTGCGGCTGGCGAGCGGCAGCACATCCATCCGCGAGCTGTCCAGCAGCAGCAGAACGTCCAGGGGAACCCACCGGCTCATGATCACCCGACACACGCCGAAGTCCGATTCATAAATGTCCACGAGCGAGCTGAACTTGGTTTCGTGGTCGATGAACCGCTGTGTGCTGGAGATGAAACCGTTGATCTGCCGCTTTTGGAACCCAGCGCACACGATGGTGTCGATCGTCCCTGAGCTTTGCTCCCAGATTTCGCGCAGGGCGGCGTTGAGCACTGCCTCATTAAGCAGATCGTTGCCAACTCCATCGCCAGCGGGGATCGGCCCCACATTCGGCTCGAACTGGTTGGTCGCAATCGCGGCCAGAGCGCCTCGCATCGTTCTGCGGGTTGAACTGTCACCTTGCGGATCGCTGGAAGCCGCGTACCCGTTGATGACGCAGTTCTCCAGATCGCGCAACAGCTCGCGCAAGCGCTCCTGTTTCTGGTAATCCAGTTCGTCGTCCAGTCCGATGGATTGTGTGGCGAGCTGACTTCCGGAGACCTCGACGGTGGCGGTGAAGATCTGTGTGTTATTCTGCTTTCGCACACGATTGGTGAACCGGGTCGTCGGGGCGTCGTCGCCTTCCAGAGCGGCGTTTCCGATGATGTTGATGACATCGTTGTCGACGAGGGCCACCGTCGGGCTGCCGCCGTACTGGCGGACAACCGTGAGGTCATTCGAAGCGATGTCCGTAACGAGCATGACCTCTAGTTTGCCCTCCAGCATGATCTGATCACCGATGCGGAACCGGTCGCCGTTTTCGACCGTGAAAGTCGTCTCCCCGGTCGGGACGCCGATCGTCTGATCATTCACCGCGTCCGTGTTGGGTAACAGCGTATCTTCCAACCACTCGTGAACCGTGCTCATTGCGGATCGCTGCGGATCACCGAGATGGTCCAGCAGCGGTGTTTCGTGAGGGCTGACGAGTCCAATGATGTCGCTGACGTCCTCAGCGATTTCAGGCAAGGTCGCCCCGGCCGAATAAGTAGCTTTTCCAGTGAAGGCCATGAGAGTTTACTCCGTATGAATTTCGAGAATGAGTCGGACAGATGCAGGAATCCTTGGTGTTGGCTGCGTTTGGGAGCGCTATGACCGGCGCCGCAACCGAAGGTAGCGCAACAGCGCCGTGCGATTCCCGCTCGAATGGGCTTCGGCCGCCGCGTGCTCGAGCGAGCGCGCCAACGGCGTGTGGTCGTTCTCGGCCTTCGGGCTCAATGCTGCCGCACCCCGTGCGGTCTGGCGAAACAAGAACGGCTTGCGCCGGCAGAGTTGCGAGATCGCCTGCTCTACGTCCGGCTCCTCCATCTCCGACAGCGCTAGCTCCGTCAGGAGTCGCGTCGTTTCCAGGTCGATCGCTTCCGACTCCATCAGCAGTTCGTCGATATGGCGTTGCCGCTGCATGTCCGAAATCCGCTGCCGTTGCTCCTGCAGCGTCCGGTTCTTTTCGTCAAGCTCGGTCTTGAGGTCCTCCAGGATCTTCTCCGCCGCTTGAGCGCGCTTGCGGTATTTCTTGGCCTCAGATACAGGCACGAGGCGCTCGCGCTGCTCTTGGGACTCTTGGATCTGAGCGTCCGGTGCTTCGTCTACGAATCCGTGGTCAGGATCCGACGTGACCTCAGGCGCCGATTGACTTACTTCTGCTTGCGACATTGCTTACTCCTGTAGTTGCTTTCGTGATTCATCCGATCATCCTGCGATTGGCGCGGCTGGCCCTTCGGCATCGCGGTACCCCAGCTCGGCTCGCAGCACCTCGAGCGGAATGCCGAGCTGTGCTTTGGCCAGGGCATCGCTGATACGCCGAGTCTCATCAGTAGGCAGGGCGTCAGACCAGACAATTTCCACCCGCCGGTCCCGCGCGTCGGTCCGGTAGATCCCATGGACATCCAGTGCGTGCAGGATCAATTCGCACAGCGTCCGGATACCGGCGCCGTACGTCACGCGCTTGCGCTTGACCTTGGCGACGGTGCCCATCAGCGAGATCTGGAGCGCATTCTCCGACGTGAGGTTCCCGATCCGGGCCTTGATGTGACCGGCGGCGGCCGGCGTCACGCCCGACGCTTTGTCCAACGCCTCGCGAAGCTCTTCGATGTGAGCCCTTTCGCTCGGACTGTCCGCATCGCCGCCGAACGCTTCGATCGATGCGTCCAGATTGTCGGTCACCCACATCTGACCGGGCCCGACCGGCCGGTCAGCGAAGCCTTCGATCCCTTTGCCGAGCCACATTTGGAAGCTCTGCATCGTGACACGGTTGGCGCGATCGCTGAGGCGCGTGTTCAGTTCATCCTGAAGCGGGATCAGCGGCTCAACGTCACTGAGACCCTCGTAAAACAGCGGCTGGCTGAGATTCTGTATATGCACGACCGGCAGGCGACCGAGGCGGTTGGGCGACTCGGCTACAAGTTCGCCGTCCTCGTACCGTTGGAAATGCGTGGCCGAGTAAATCTCAGTGACGGTGATGGAAGCTCGCTGAGCGCCGCTTCGAAAACGTGGGGTTAGTGCGCGGCTCAAACGCGCCAGGATGCCTCCACGCTCGACGTCGTTGATGAATTGGCGATAGTGAATGATGTAGGCGTCGAGTTGACGGAAGTCGGTTTGGCTCAGCAGCGGAATCGCCCGGGGGGCCTCGACCGTCTCAATCAGTACACTTGACCCGATCTGTACGGCCAGGTCGTCAATCAGGGGTTTAGACGGGGCAGCCCCGGACGACGCGGCGCCGCCGGCTGGGCGAAGAGATCTCGTCGCGGCGAGCCGCGATAGCCGGCTCGAGTTGAGCAGAAAATCCACATGACCGTAAATCGAACCCAAAAGGGCCGCGTCCTGCCAGAGGTTCACGCCGCCGTTGGCCTCGAACGTCGCCTCCAGGATCGCTTCTATTTCAGCGCGAGTTTGAGCGTTGCCGGCGCGGCTCACGATCTTCGGCGCCTTGGGGAACATGAAGTCCACCAACGTGTGAATGCGCCAGCCGATATCGTTCTCGATCACGATCTCCCGCTGGAGTCGATCGTCGTGACCGACGCGCCTCAGAACCAACAGCCGTTGCGGAAGCCCGACCATCTGGGCCGGCGGATCGGTCGATCCCCCAAGATCGTCGGGCTCGGCCAGGGCATTTCGGTAGTAGTTCCACAGCCGTTGAAAACGCGGCAGACTGATCGTCTCGTGCTGCTCGATGAGCAGCTCGAGCAACGGCTCGGTAATCGGTATCGCTTGAAACGGGGCGAGTTGGAATTCCACGACTGGCATCTCCCAAAGGTGGATCGTTCACCCTTGGGCCGGAGGCGCGAATCGCGCGCGCCGAGGCGTCCGAAATGTAAAAATCGATGAGATACGGCCGCAGAACCGCGAAAAAAATCTCCAAGATCTCGCCGGGACCGACCAGCACGGCGCGCGCAACCGCAGCCGTCGTGAATCGTCCGGGTCGCGGCGCCGGCTCGGCTGCGGTTGTTATCCCCGCAACCGCTCACAACGACAGCGCTCGTGCGTAGCCTGCCCAACACGCCGCGCTGATTCGATCTTGTTTTTTCCATGGGTTCGGCCTGAATATCCGCACTTGTCTGCTAACATCCACGCTTCTGATCCTTGTTTTGGAGACTCGATATGCAGTATTTGCTTGTCGCCATCGCAGTGGGAGCCCTGACGATCGCCCCCCCCGCCGTGGCGCAGACCGGTCCGGTCAACGGCGTGCGACCGGCTGAGGTTCGCACCCACGCCATCACCGGTGCGACCGTCGTCGTCCAACCCGGCCACACGATCGAGAATGCGACGATCATCATCCGCGACGGCGTCATTGAAGCCGTGGGCCAAGACGTCGAGGTTCCACCCGAGGCCCGCGTGTGGCTGGGCAACGAGCTGACGGTGTATCCCGGCTTGATCGATGCGGCCGTAATGGTCAAACCCGACTCGATCCAACGCGGACCAGGCGCACATTGGAACTCCAAGGTTCATCCGGAGTGGTCAGCGGCAGACGAACTGGTGCCTTCACAAAGCGTGCGCAAGGAAATGCGGTCGCTCGGTTTCACGGTCGCCGCCGTCTACCCCAATCAGGGTGTACTGCGCGGCAGCGGCGTGGTCATCGCGCTCGCCGACAAAGACGAGCACGCCCTGGCATACGACGGACAGGCGATGATGGCGGCCGGGTTTGATCGTGGCGGCGGTTATCCCGGCTCGCTCATGGGGGCGATCGCCCTGTTGCGACAGACGTTCTACGACGCCCATTGGCATGCCGCCTGCCGCCGAGTGTGGCAGGAGTATCCGCAGGGCAACGAGCCGCCGATCCGCGCCGATGCGCTGGTCGCGTTGGAGGAGGTCGTCAACGGTCGCCAGGCCGTTCTCTTTGAAGTGTCCGACGAGCACAATGCGCTGCGCGCCGCCCGGCTGGCTCGTGAGTTCGATCTTGATCTGGTCCTGCTCGGCAGTGGCTACGAGTTCAGGCGGCTCGATGACATCGTCAGCCTGGGCGTTGCGATCATCGTCCCGCTGCAATTCCCGGATCGTCCGGATGTCTCCGCCCTGTCGTCGTCCGAGCGTGTGACGCTCCGCGAGCTGATGACTTGGGAGCAGGCGCCGACAAATGCGCGCCGTTTGGTCGAAGCCGGGGCGACGATTGCCCTGACGACGCATCGGCTAAAAAAACGCAGTGACTTCTATCCGAACCTGCGCCAAGCTGTGAAGCACGGACTCGATGACAAAGCAGCACTCGCCGCGCTCACGACGGCGCCGGCCAAGCTTCTGGGGCTCGACCACATCATCGGCACCGTCGAGGCCGGAAAGGCCGCCAACCTGGTCGTCGTAGAGGGCTCGCTGTTCGAGAAGAAACCCAAGATCCGCGATGTCTGGATCAACGGCCGCCGGCATGAGATCTCCAAGGAACCCCAGATCAAGATGGTCTCTGCCGGAACCCTTGAAACGGACCTCGGCATAACGCGCGAAGTCCGAATCGATACGACGAAGAAATCAGTCACGTTTCAGATTGACGACGAGAAGATCAAGGCCAAGAAGGTCGTCGTGCAGAAGGACCAAATCTCGTTCGTCGTTGATGGCAGACCGTTCGACGCCGAAGGCTATGTACGTCTCAGCGGCGTTCTGACTGAGGGGGCCATCGTCGGAACCGGCGCCCTGCCGGACGGCCAGCGCTTTACGTTCACAATTTCGCCCCATGAGGACACGGACGATGAGCCCGAAGAAATCGCTGAAGACGAGACAGGTGACGATTCGGACAACGACGCAGGCGTTGGAGATAGCGAAGCGGGAAGCGGTGACGATGAGGACGAGTCCGAGGAAGATGACGAAGATTTCCAAATGCCGCCACAGGAGTTGGTCTATCCGCTTGGCGCCTACGGATTCTCACAGCCGCCTGAAGCTCAGGACGTCCTGATCATCAACGCAACTATTTGGACGAGCGGCCCGGACGGCATTATCGAAGACGGCGAGCTTGAGATTCGCGGCGCAAAGATCGTATACGTTGGTCCAACCCGAGCGCACGCTGACACCGACGATCTTCTGGTCATTGACGCCGCGGGCAAGCACCTCACCGCCGGCTTGGTGGATTGCCACTCACACACCGGCATCAGCGGCGGCGTCAATGAGGGGGGCCAAACCAACACGGCCGAGGTCCGCATCGGCGATGTCATCAATCCCGACGACATCAACTTCTATCGCCAGTTGGCCGGTGGCTTGACCGCGGCCAACCAGTTGCACGGCTCGGCGAACCCCATTGGCGGACAGAACTCGGTCATCAAACTGAAGTGGGGTGGCGCCGCTGAGGACTTCCGAGTCACCGACGCGATCGCGGGGATCAAGTTCGCCCTTGGTGAGAACGTAACGCGAAGCCGTTCGCGGTATCCGAACTCGCGCATGGGGGTTGAGACGTTCATCCGCGACGGCTTCATCGCGGCCCGTGACTATCGGGCCGAATGGGATCGATACCTGGGGATGTCAGAGGACGTGCGAGCCCGCACAATGCCGCCTCGGCGTGATCTCGAGTTGGACGCGCTGGTCGAAATACTCAACGGCCAGCGTCTCGTCCACTGCCACAGCTATCGCCAAGACGAAATCCTCATGCTGATCCGCGTCGCGGACGAGTTCGGGTTCACCATCGGAACCTTTCAACACGTGCTGGAGGGATACAAGGTCGCCGAAGCGATCGCCAGCCACGGGGCGGGGGCGAGCACTTTCAGTGATTGGTGGGCCTACAAGATCGAGGTGATGGACGCGATCCCGTACAACGGCGCGCTGATGCACGATGTTGGCGTAATCGTATCGTTCAACTCGGATTCATCGGAGCTTGCGCGCCGCATGAACACGGAAGCGGCCAAGGCCGTTCGTTACGGCGGACTCGACCCGCAGGACGCGCTGAATATCGTTACGATCAACCCCGCAAAACAACTTCGAATCGACCATCGCACCGGTTCGTTGGAGGTCGGCAAAGACGGTGACTTCGTGATCTGGTCCGAAAGCCCGCTGAGCACCTACGCTCGCTGCGAGCAGACATGGATCGAGGGCGCACGGTATTTCGAGATCAACCGGGATCGTGAGCTTGGGGCCTCGGCTCAAGCCCAGCGCCAACGCCTGATCCAACGAGTGCTTCGCGAAGCGCACGGCAAACCGAAGGCGACAGAAACCGACGAACCCGCGACGCCGTCGGACCCGACGGCCGAGGGGGCATCTTCCGCCGAACCTGATCATCCTGATCCACCCTACTCATGCTGTTGGAGGGTAAGCCGATGAGTGGAATATTCGTGCTCCAAGGCGAGAGACCTCGTGGAACTCGAGGAAACTGCCTACGATACCGAGGAGCTGTTACAGGATCTCCTCGCCAGGTTCACCTCGCTGATTCCAGGTGATCAAGTTGATCTCGACACACCACGGAGGTGGCTGTCGGTCACTCGGGAACAGGGTGTGCCTGCACGAGGGCGACCCTCGCCGATAGTAGCCCGTTCTTCAACCGCTCCCACGGTTTCACTGGTTCACCACCACCATGCGCCCGCGGTTCCGCCGGAGGAGTCGGCCGAGTAACCCAAATGCCCCGCCGAATACGGCCACCGCGGCAAAGTACAGGTAACGCCAGTAGAATCGTGTTTCGTTCATGCGGTGCAGGAAGATGACATCGGTCTGCCATCGACTGAGCGGAAGGCCTGCCTGCCGAAACTGGTAAAGAGCGTCGTGGATCAACGAGGCAAAGTACGTCCTGGGGTGTTTCGTGGTCGAGTCCACTACACCATCCGGTATCCCAAGCACCAGGTCAAAGAAGCAGAACTTGGGGGTACAGCCGTCCCAAGAGTATTTCGCCAGCACGGTGATCGTGCCGTCGCGACGGATCTCCAACCGCTTCACGTTGTCCTTGTCGTAGAAATCGGCATCGAAGGGAATCGCAAGCCCCGAGGCCCATGAATGGTCTTCAGACAACGTGAAAACCCAATCCTCGGCGTTTCGACAGAACATCTTGGCGACCGTCTAGTCCACGTGGTTCAAGAAGAAGCAGTGGAGGGCGTCGGCTAGCTCGTTCACCGCCAAGTTCGGGGACGCGCCCACGCTATCCATAACCTCTCTTGTACTCACAACCCTTCATGATGGGAATTTGCTATCCCCTATCCCAAGTATCGCCCTTGATGCTGGAGGTGTCCAGCCAGTGGGATGACGTTCGGCCCCCGGGTCCGGAAGCTGGACCTTGCCGCGGAACCAACCCCAGCAAGCGATGCAGACGGGAGTCAGTAGTCTCGACCCACGTTCACCCGAACTTCTCTATTACTCTTCGACTAGCTGCCACAAGCGCGAGCGTACCAAGACACGACTGATCGAAAACGACAATCAGATATGCCGAGTGGTTATGGAGAAGCAGCCGATACCAAAGAAGTTCGGCGACGATGCGGGCGGGCGATTGCTCATAAGGCCATACACGGCGCGCCGGTGGCCGTTGCAGAGTATCAAGGGCAGTCGGTTGCTCAAGCGACGCCGCACGGGGCAGAGCGGATAACGCGCCATCGCTTGGATAGCTCCAGCATCTTAGCCACTTGACCGAGTCATAGGACTATATTATATAGTCTTGTAAGCTTGATAATATAGTCTATCGTAGATGATTACTGATGAAACTCTCCGGACGCGCCGCCATCGAGGCCGCACTTACCGCCGTGGGCGAGCGACTCACCCACGT
>JACZXL010000125.1 GCA_022571635.1 Planctomycetota bacterium | reverse complement strand
TGGTCGAGTGTCATGTGGAATCAGGCGTGTGAGGGCATGGAGGATTGACGAGGGAGGATAATAGGGCCGATGATCGCGTCACCCTGGGCGGGGGGGACGAGCGATGACGAGGCCGGTGTCGTGCGGGTCCGAGAACAGTCGGCTCCTGCTGCATCGGTGGCAGGGAATACCCGATGCTTCAGTAGCGGCGGACCACCCGCCAGGAATTGGGGATCGCTCAGCATGGAACCCAACAAACCCGCCGGCCACCACCCGAATCCGCGCTGGTCTCGACGGCTGTGGCTGCCTCTATCGTGCGCCGGGTTGATCGTTTTGTGCATCGTGATGTTGCGCAGCGGCTCGCCTCGCGCGCATACGGTCTCACGGGTGATTCGCGACGTGCATAAGGTGGCGCTGAAGCAACCCGACGGGGGACTGATGGGATCGTGGTGGATATCTGCGAAAGATATCGACCCGCTGACCGGCAACTTGCTGTGGTTCAACGTGGAAGCCGGCCCGCTCCATTTCGGGGCCGAGACGGCACGGGTGGTGGTCGATCCCGACGCCAACACGTTCCAGTTCGTCATGACGAACGTGGTCGTGGCTCGGGCGGAGCGCGGCGAGTCCAGACGGCCCGGCGGTGATTTCCTGCTCGATGTGGACACATACACACTCGGGCCGATCCCCTACCACCTCGATATCGTGGCCGACAGCGGCGCGGCCGCCCAGCGCGATCCGGCTTCCCTGCGCTCGGACGCTTCATCGGCCAAGGACTGATCGCGATACGAGACTGAAGTCGCGACGCTCCACGGCGATGTCACGCACTGCCCACGGTCTTGTGCGCACAAAGAAACCCGCAAACCAAAGTCGCGGGTGCGGGGTCGAACGTCGGCCCGATCAGAGTCAGCCGGGCTTAGTTTCGTCTGGTATCGGCGACGGGCGCTTGGTCGTGCGTGAGCTTCAGCGGCGAGATCAGGACCCAGTCAATCCGCTCGTGCGGCGCGCCTTCTCCTGGTTTGGCGATGATGCGGAGGATTCCGGCGAGATCATTGTCAAGAATCGTTTTGCGCAGCAGCGGGGGTAGCGGTCTGTCGGGATCAATCTGCCCCGCGGGGAGGAACTTCCGCACCGCGACCTCGATATCGGCATCGTCGGTGATGACGCGCCAGCCGCCGTCGCGGTACTGCCCAAGGACCTTCTGAATCTCAACCTGCACCCGAGGATTCGTGGCCGCGGGATGGTCGTTGAGAAACAGCCAGGCCCGACCGGCCGCTTCCGCCGGAGGCGCGGGCAGGGCATACGGCGCTGCGACCAGACCTTGGCTTGACGTCACCGATGCGCTGCGCCGACTCATTGGTAGAACCACAAACACGCCGACCAGAATCATCGCCACCGCGAGCACTGCCAACACCGGCGCCGGACCATGCTCAATATGACGGCGATGCAGATGCGATCGTGTGCGGCGTTGGATCTCGCGCGCCCGAGCGCGAGCGGCCTTGACCTGTTCACGGGCCGCCCGTCGCGGGCTCATCGTACGAGCGTGCACTTGATGACGCAGTGATGCTGCTTGCTCGCGGAATGCTCGAGCCTGCTCTCTGAATGCCTTGGCTTCTTGTTGAAAGAACGGCTGTGCGGCAACGTGCGGTGCGCCCGGCGCGCCGGCCTTCTCCACTTGATAGGCACCGGTCCACCAGTTGGTGACGCGAAGCTCCGGCCGTCGGCCGCGCGGCGCTTGCGGTTCCTCAGCCGGCGGCTTGGGCGAACCGGCCGACGACACCACCTGCGCGACACCCGCCGGGTCCACCACGAACCGCGTCGGGGATGCGCCCCCCATCGACGGCAACTGCGCCGGCTTGACCGAGAACGGATCGCGGGCACTGCTCACATACCGCAAGTCCGCCAGCATCTGATCCGCCGTTTCGTAACGCTTGTTGTAGTCAGCCATGGCCCGGCGAACAATCCACCGCAACGCCTCGGGGCTTCGCTTGGCGAACGCGCTCAGCCCGCCGTGCGCGGGGAATGTGTTTTCGGTGATGAAGTACAGCACGGCGCCGACGGCGTAGATATCGAACTTCGCGCCGTCAACCTGATGCACCTTCACCCCGCGCAGCGCCATTCGCACCATTTCCGGATCGCGGAAGTACTCCGTGCCATGCGTGGTGAGCGTCATCGCTGAACGCAACGGCGTGACCAGCCCTAGATCAACCAGATGAGCCTCGCCGTCATGAATGATGATGTTCTCCGGCTTGACGTCCTTGTGCCACAGCCCGCCGCGGTGGTATTCGGCCAATGTTCCCAGCAGATCCTCGACGTACTCAAACACAGTGCCAAGCTGTCGAACGTTCAGGCCGTTCGCGTCGGATTTGCCGTGCATCTGGCGCGTGATGAGCCCCAGATGATCACCCTCGTGATACGGCATCACATAGAAGAACCGATGCTCGTCCAGGTCATGCTCGAGCACGAGCCCGAGCTGCTTGGCGGCCTCCAACGCGCGGGACTCGCGGATAATCTGCGGCAGCGATGATCCATCCGTCAGCGTGAACGACTTGATGACGACGCGCTCGGGAAGCGCGCTGTTTCGGGCGCGCTTGGCGTCGTCGGGCTGAGCGATGTACAGCTTCGCGCCGGAGCCGCCGCCGGGCAACGAACCGATGATCGTGTATCCGTCGAACTTGCCGACGCGCCGAGAGGGTCTGTCGGACGTCGGGGCGTTGATCATCGCCTCGTTGACGCGCTCCTCTACGCCTTCCAGCAAACCGCCCAGCAGAACGAACCGAAGCGGGCGCTGCAACGCCACGCGGTAAATGCAATTGCTGGCAACATTACATTCGCGCTTGATCGACCGGCCGAAGTGTCCCGCCGCCGACCATCGGCCGATCACGATATTCATCAACAGCAACGGCATCAGCACGACCATCGCGATCAGCGACCCGACAAAGCGCACGGAGTCCTTGAGCATGCCGGCGATGAACTGATAGATGTGCGCAATAACCCAGCCAATGCCCTTGAACACGCCGCCGATCAGCCAGCCGATGCCCTTGAGCAGCGGCACGAGCACGAAGGCGATCACGAGCCCGAGCACGACCAGGCCGAGAATGAAAACGATCAATGCGCCGAAGGTTCCGCCAACCATTTCTTTATCTCCCTACCAGTCGGCCGCACGATGCGGCGGGAGTTTCCGTTAACCTTTTAGAACACCTCTGAAGCTGCCGTCTCGTCCTGCATGAGCAACTGTGATTGCTTGTAGTAAATATCTCGAAGTCCGTCGTCGAACATCACATCATCGTCGCCGAGGCCCGCCCGCCTCGCCTCTTCCTGCTCCTCAGCCGTAAAGCTGTAGGTCGCGATCGTTTCCGCCAACCGGCGTCGTAACAAGTCGCGGATACGCTGCAAGTACCGGCTCACCGTCGGCTCACTCACGCCAAGCTGCACCGCCACGTCCTTGCCCGGCATACCGTCAAATACCCGCATTCGATACACCTGAAACGGCATGAACTCCGCTTCGGTTTCCGTCTTGCGAATCGCCGCGTACACCTTGGCCCGAAACACGCTCTGCTCATAAGCAGCGTCAGCTTCGATCGTCGCCGCCTCACCCATGAACCGCTCGTCGAACTCGGTCGGCTTGCGCCCGCCCCCGCGCTTCAGGGCCATGCGGCGATCGATCTCGTCGCCCAACGCGTGTTTGGCGATGGACAGCAGCCACGTGCTGAACCTCGCCCCCCGGCTGGGGTCGTACCGGTCGATCGAATCCGAAAGCGCCGCCAACGTCTCCTGCGTCAGATCACGCACGGTCTCAACCCCGATGCGGCCTCGACCCCATTTGGCCAGTTGACCGCGCAGCACCGGGCCGAACGTCTCCCACAGCTCAAACCACGCAGCCTCATCACGGTCGCGAAGCCGCTTGACAAACGATGTCGTCAGCGTGTTCATCACTCCATCCGGTTGTTAGGCGAGCGGAGGCCCGCGTTTCAGGGCAACCACCGCATCCGGCGGCGATTCCTTGTCTGTCAAGTGTACGAGTCTGCCCGCGGCCTCAGTTGTCGCAAACCGCTCATTTGCGGACATTCCACGCCTGGGGGTCAAAAAACCACTTCTCGGACCCCCCAACGCCCCTGCCACGGCTCTGGTCCGCCGCGAACACCAAAAAGACGCGTAAGCCCTGAAAACCGCCCGGCCCGCCTCCCAATGACATTGACGAGACACGCGTGCCCAAGACGCGAATTCGAACGAAACCACGCCGTCAGGCATCAGCTGAAAGGAACCAACAATGAGCTTCACACGATCTATTATCAGGTGGGGCCTGATCAGTGGACTGGCACTTGGTGGCCTGACGTTGCTGATCGGTCCGCACAAAGTCGCGGCCGGCCTTCATCAAATCCGCGCCAACGTCCAGATGGTCGTTGACCGGGCCCTGGACGAGCCCGCCGCCCTGCGACGCCAACTCGAGCAGATGGCCGACCAATACCCCGACCGAATCGCCACCGTCCGTGGTGAGCTGGCCGAGGTCGAGCATCAGTTGGCCCAGTTCAATCGCGATTCTGAGATCGCCACCCGAGTCGTGGCCATGACCACCGAGGACCTGACCGAACTCAAGACCCTCGTGGTGCGAGCTGAGTCGAACCCGAACGACGCGGTCCGGGCCGTCTTCGTGCGATTCAAGGGCATCCGCTTCGACGTGCCCCAGGCCTACACCGAAGCGAAGCGCATCAACGCTGTCCGCCTCAACTATCAAGATCGCGCCGCGTCCAACGTGCAGCAGATCAGCATGCTCGCCGAGCAAAAGGCCCGGCTCATGGAAATCTGCGATCGACTCGAAAGCGAGTACGCGACCTTCCAGACGCAGATGTGGCAGCTTGATAGTCAGATCGACGCCATCGAGCGCAACGAACGACTCATCGAGATGACCAAGGATCTTCAGGCCACGCTCGATGATTACGACCGCTGGGGTGAGATTGGCAACCTCAAGCAGCTCGAAGGCAAGCTCGCTGAACTCCGCACGATCCAGAAGGCTCAGCTGGACACTTTGCGTCAGACCGGCCTCCGCATCGACTACGCCAAGCAAGCCGCTCATCAGATCGACTCGCCCGGCGTTACCGTGCCCGTCGGTCCCTTCGACGGAATCGATGTCAACGTTGACACCGTCGAAGAAGACGACGCTTCCGTAGCCAACTCCTTCGCCTGGCTCAACACCCCCCGCATCGTCGAGTAACCCCAAACTTCCAACCCCACGCTCACCAAAAGCCCACGGCGTACACGCCGTGGGCTTTTTTTCGATCGAATGAAACCAACCACAGATGAACACAGATTCGCACAGATGGAAAGTTTAGCCGTCGGGCTTGACCCGACGGGGACAAGCGAAAGTCATCACCCAACCACAATCACCCCACCCGCCGCGCAACAATTTAGCCCCCGGTGAATACACCGGCGGCGAACGCCGACCGCATACCAAACCCGCCCCGCCAACCCGTTTAGCGGGTGACGCGTCCCGACTCCGTCGGGATCCCTCTTCACCCCACCCGCCGCGCAACAATTTAGCCCCCGGTGAATACACCGGGGGCAAACGCCGACCGCATACCAAACCCGCCCCGCCGGCGCGTGCTGCTTCCCGACCGCCGTTCATGGCCCGATGAGCGGCAATAGAATGCACGACAATCGGAGGATTCCCGTCACGACTTCCACGCGACCCACAGGACCAACCAGAGCGTCCGCTCATCGCCGCCGCGCAGCATTCGGAGTGCGCGTAGTCGCGCTCTACTTGAACGCCGCCCTTGTCGTGCCAATAGCATTCACGTACTTCCTGCTCGACGTGGCTTTTGACATGGCTCCCAATGCATGGATTCTCGCGTCGCTCGTGATCAGTGGCCTGATGACTTTCATGGCGTGCTCGCTGCACCGGCGAAGTATGCTACTGACAGGCCTGCGAACGGTCGCTCTGGTTAGTAATACTTCGTTTGTCATAGCTGGACGTCAACTTTGGCTCACTGGCGAGATCACGGAGTATTGGTTCCTCATCCTCTCACTGTTCCTGTTCGGTCTCGCAGTATTGAACTCGATCGCTGTACTTGTAACACCGACTTGGCTCATGCATAACACACCGGTACCGGTATGCCCAAATTGCCGCTACGATCTCCGCGGAGCCCCCACCACTGGATGCCCCGAATGTGGTTGGCAGAGGAAATGAGCGGACGCGACACATCTCTTCGATTCGCGCGCAAATCCGAGAAGGCGCGCACGCCTTGAATAGACTGCTCAACCAAGTTTAGCCCCGCCGGCCACGGCGGGGTGATCGTCAACGAGTGCTCGTCGGCACGTCCGGCGCCGCTTGGCCGAGGCGGCCGGAATGATCCCGGCTGCGGTGCAATGGCGCTTCTATCGCCTGGCCGCACTGATCCGATGGCGGGAAGAGCATAGCCGCCAAGGCACGGCAGATATGATCGCGGGCCCTTCACGCCCTTGCATAGTCACTAAAGCGCGGTCAATCCTGCGCGCGCAAACCTCCCGGCGCGCGCCAGTGTGACCACGCGCGCGAAGTATTTCTGTGCGCGACCGCTCCTCACTCGGGCCGAGGACCCCGATCCCGATGGAATCGGGACAGGTGGACTCGGGAGCTCGCTAACCGGTCGCGATAGCGCGCATGGACAGGGCGCACCATCGCTGACGCCCACTCAGAAATCTAAAAAAAATATCCCGCTTGGTGAGCCGCCAGCCCCGTTTGGCGGACCGAGTGACGGAATGTACCTCCCCGGCGCGCGCAGGCGAAGCCGCGGCTCCTCCTATAGAAGGAGCGGTTGTTGTATGCGAAGCTCGTCACTTTTGACCAACCAAATTTCCCGGCGCCGCGGTCACATTGGCGCGCGCAAACTAAGCCCTCTTCGCAGATTTTCTCGTGCGCGCAGAGACCGCCTCGCTCCCTACTTCACCAGAATCTCGTAACTGAACTCGCCGGTCTCGCGGTCGCGCTTCCAGCGGATCGACAACGCTTTGGGCTTGAGATTCTCGGTGTCGATCGCCGGCGGAGTGGGGATCGTCTCCTCGAATTTCCGCTCGCGCAGACTCATCCCCCGGCGATTCGCTTTGGTGACGATAAACGCCGGCGGCTCGGGGCTGAGGTCGTCCATCGGGATCGTGTACATCGTCTCGTCGTCGGCCCGCAGCTCGATCTGGACCCCGTGCTTCTGCACCATATAGGTGAAGCCGATGGCTTTGAGGCTTTCTCGCAGCTCCTCCATCGTTTGCGGCGACTTCCCCTTGCGGCTCAGCTCAAGCGCGCCTTCGGCCAGGAACTCGATGCGCTCCATCGCGGTGACGAAGGCGCTGGGCTTGGCGGCCAGCGCGTATTGCTTCCAACGAGTCTCAAACGCTTCGATGTCATCGGTCTCAAACGCTCGAATGAACGCGTCCTGCGAGGTAAAACCCGCGTTGATCGCCCGCAGGTACGCCTCGAACCGCTGTACGTATCGTCCGCCGTCGCCATACACGAGAAAGTGCACCATCGACCACGCCTGGTGGTATTGATTGGAGGCGTCGCCTTCGCGCAGCGCGCTGGACCACTGCTGGGGCGTCATGGTCAGCATCTTGCGAAACGGAATGTACGTGCCCAATTCGATCGCGTTCTTGACGGCGTTGATCACGCGCGGATTGCTCTGGCCGATGATGAACCTGCGATTGACGAGCACGGACTGGGCGAAGAACTCGGCCAGGCCTTCGTTGGCCCAACTGGGCAGGTCGGATCCGAACCGGCTGTAGGCGAACTGGTGGAATCCCTCGTGCTGGATGACATTGAGGATGCGACGGTTGGGAAGCGACTCGGTCCACAGGGCGAGCGCGCTGCCGGAGGGGTTGACGAAGAACATGCCGCCGGTGCCCGAGCCGTCCACGCCGTAGCGGGTTCGCAAGGTTTGCAGGTAGTCGCGCCGCTGGGCGAAGATCATCACATTCATCGGGGTGGGGGAGCGCGGCGGCAGCGAGGCCAATCGCTTGGCGTACTCCTCGTGCATCAGGTTCAGGTGCCGGGCCAGCTCGTTCGCTCGGTCAGGGGGCAGATCGGTCTTGATGTGGTAGTAGCCGATCTTTCGCTCAGCCGACCGCTGCCACCACGGCAACTGGGCCTGGCGTTGGGCGAGGACAGGCTGGGCACAAAGCGGCGACGCCAGCAGCATGAGCGCCACCGTTCCCAATCTGCCCCAGCCTGTGATTTGGCGAATCATGCTTGGATTCTACGGCCGGTCGCGGGAACGGCCTGTGCCCAAAAACACAGCCTGATCGGGCAGAACCCGGTCAGGCCGCGTGGGGGAAGAGGAGAAGGATCAGAGGTCAGCGGTCCCAAGCAACGCCGAGCTCAACCCCCTAATCGCTCACGAGCCGGAATTCTTCCCGCTGTTGGTCGGAAAACTTCTCAATTCCCTGGGTATCCGAGACAAGCACGGCCTTCTTCTGGGCCACCAATACGACCACAAGTCGGTTCGCGGCCAGGACTTCGCGCAGATCAGACCGTCCCCGGGCGAGGTCGAAATAGGCGTCCGAGCCGAACTTGACGGTGATGACTTGAGTGTCCTCAGTGAATTCTTCGTCCACCAGGAAGGCCCCCATGCGGTGGTACCACCTTTCGTTGATCCGACGAACCGCCAACAGACGAGCGTCCAGGCGGTCAGCGTCCTTGCTGCGCATCTGCTTGAGGGCGGCGTTCTTCCGCGCGATAAGGTTGGCCACCTCGCCGGATTCTTGAGCGACCGCCAGCTCGGCTTCGCTCAGGGAGACCTCGCCGAACTCGTCGCCGAACTGGAACAAACGAGACTCCAATGCGAGCGGCGGGGCTCCCTGGCCGGCTGTGCTGCCGAGGGTGTCGGCTCCGATCGCTCTTCTAGCCCCGGCGGGTGCCTGGCGACGACCGGGGAACCCACCACCACCGCCCATGCCGAAACCACCGGCACCGCGGCCCCGACCTGGGAAGCGGCTAAACAAACGTCCATTCACGACCTGTTGCTGTTCCGGCACGATCAGCCAACTCGAGTACGGCGTCTGAATCCCGTACGTCTGACTCAGCTCGAGAATCTCGCCGATCATCTCCTGCGACTCGCCATGGGCGCGGATCTGATCGATCAAGTAGGCGATCTTGCGCCCGGCCCAAACGGCCGGCACATACTCAGCTTCGGCCGTGTTCGTGAACGCCGCCTTGGGCCAGGAATACTCGACTTGTTTACCCTCGCGCATGGCCGTGAGTTTCACCGGTCCGGTCGCGGCGCTGCTGAACTTGCCGGCGATGATGAGTTGCTGACCGTGATAGAGATCACCCAACGTCGCGGGAAACTGCTCGGTCACGCCCACCCCCGGGAGGGTCAAGCGCAGGTTGGTGAGTACGGGCTGACTGATGACGGCGAAGAAATCGCCCAGCACGAGTTCGAGATTCTCCCCCGGCTGAACGTAGGTCGGGCGGCCCGTGTGTTCGTTGGCCAATCGATCCAGCAGGATGGTGTTGACATCGTGCCCCACGCCGAAGGGGAAGATGCGCATGCCCTGGCGGTCGGTGTTCTTCAGCATGGCCAGAATCTCATCCGGCCCGCGGTTGCCTTTGCCATCGGTCAGGAACACAACGACGAACGGCCTGGCTTGGTCGGCCTCGTCACCGCGGGGGCGCATCGTCATCACATGCTGCAAGGTGTCAGCGATGTTCGTCCCACCACGCGCTTCAAAGGCCTCGATAAACGCATGGGCCTTGGCCAGGTTCTCTTTCGTCGCCGCTTGCAACTGATCGAACAGCACATCAAAGCCGGTGGAGAACCGCACCACGGAGAATCGATCGCGATCGTCGAGCTTCTCAATGCAGAATTGCAACGATCGGCGGGCCTGCTCGATCTTCTCGCCCGCCATCGAACCGCTGGTATCGATGACAAAGACGACGTCCTGCGGCTGATAGGACTGTTTGGGCCAAAGCTGTTTGGGGGTGAGCATCAGCACGAAATGGCCCGGCTTACCCTTGTCCGGCTTGTGGGCAACGAGCGACATGCCGAGATCGCTCGCATCGGTGTCGTACAGCAGCAGGAAATCATCTTCGAGACTTCCGCCGGAGGCTTCGTAGGCGATCTTCGCGCCGTACTCACCATCGCGCACGATTTCAACGGCATGGCTCGGCGACCAGACGTTCTTGAGCGGCGCCGTGGTGTGCAGGTTCACGGCAAAGCGAACCAGGCCGTACGCCTGCCCGGCGGTCTTGCGCGTTCGCAACGGATAGTGGTACCCGCTCATCCCGCTGATCGGACGGTTGATCTGCTGGTAGCGCAGCTTGATCGTAGTGTCGCTGCCGGGCTCGATGGGAAAGACGCGCATCTGCAAGAGTCGCCGGCCGATGAACTCGATCAGACCGGGATCCTTGGTGCGGCGAACGATCGATTCATAGATTTGCCGGGCCTTGTCGGCGGGAAGGACCTCGCCCTCGATCATCTTGCCGTTGAAGGACATCTGGAAGTTGGTCAGGTCGGCGTTCTCGGGGAGCG
>JACZXL010000124.1 GCA_022571635.1 Planctomycetota bacterium | reverse complement strand
GTGATGGGCCACACAGTACGCGCACCCGTTGAGACGACTCACGTCGGTGGCCACCATCTCCCGCTCGGCCCGCGTGAGCGGCGAGGGGTTGTGCATGGCCGCGGCGTACATCTCAAAATGCGTGCGCAGCGAATCGACGTTCAGGGCGTGGACCTTCATCACGTTGTCCACGGTCCCGTCGGGATTCCCCACGCGCTTGTACAGCTCGGCAAGCTCGCCGGTCGCTTCGGACTCAGGAATGTCGCGGATATAGGCCATCGATCAGCGTTGAATCGGTTCGAGGTCGCGGCGCAGACGATCGAGTTCGTCTTGCAGGGTCTGACTGAGCTTCACGAGATAAGGAGGATCGGCCGGATCGAGCGCGCGGAGCCTTGGGGGCAGGGCGGACATCGCTTCGTTGCAGTGCGCGCGTATCTGCCCCAACGTGCGTTGGCCGGCGGGCAATCGTCGCCCAGCCTCCATCACCTTGACGAGCAGCGGCCGACCATCGAGTTTCTCATCATGCAGCGCGATGATGTCGTGTGACGCCTCGCCATCAGATGTGATCCGAAACACCTGCTTGGGGCCGGGGAGATTTCCTTTACCCACCGACAGCTTCATTCTCGCCCGGCCGGCGTAGCTTGCGAGCTTGTAGGCGCTGTCCAGGTACGGGACGTCCGCAGAGACGCCCATGCGGGTGCCGACCCCGAAGCCGGCGATCGGCGCTTGCGCCGCGACGAGGTTGGCAATGGCGTATTCATCAAGGTTGCCGGTGGCGAAGATTTCGACGTGGGGCAGCGCGGCTTCGTCAAGGAGCCGGCGGGCGTCCTTGGCGAGCTGCGCCAGATCACCGGAATCGAGTCGGATGGCCCTGATCTTGAAATCCTCGCCCAGCTCACCCGCAAGCCGAATCACATTGCGCACGCCTTGAAGCGTGTCGTAGGTGTCCACGAGCAGCGTGGCGTTGGCAAAGGTGTCCGCGAACACGCCAAAGGCGGTCAATTCGTCATCATGCGCCTCGATGTAGCTGTGGGCCATGGTTCCGACCGGTTGCATGCCGTAGGTCTTGGCCGCGAGCACGTTGGAGGTGCCGTCGATGCCCACGACGAAGAACGCCCGGGCGGCTCGCATGGCCGCATCCGTCCCGTGCATTCGGCGCAGGCCGAAATCGATCACCGTGCGACCGGCCGCAGCGAAGACCACCCGCGACGCCTTCGAGGCGATCAGCGTCTGGAACTGAATCTGATTCAGCAGGAACGTCTCGATCAGTTGGGCCTGGGGCAGGGGGGCCACGATCTCCACGATGGGCTCGTTGGCGAAGAGGGGTGTTCCCTCCGGCATCGCGTATACATCGCCGGTAAAGCGAAACTCGCCCAGCCAGTGAAGAAAATCCTTGGAGAACCGCCCAAGCGATTCGAGATAGTCCAGCGCTTCGACGTCGAATGAGACCGTTTCCAGATAGTGAAGCACATCATCCAGGCCGCAGGCAATGAGGTAGTTGCGCGGCTGGGGCAGGCGTCGAATAAACAGATCAAAGACCGCCTCATCGGACATGGCCGCTTCGAGATACGCCTGGAGCATCGTCAATTGGTACAGGTCGGTGAGCAGGGCAGCATTGGCGTCATTGACCCAGGGTGGCGGGGCGGTCACGGCGTTGTTCCTTCGATGATCACGCCGGCGTCGCGCATTTCATCCAGCGCCTTGTCGCCGTCGGAGGGTTCGATATTCACGGCTCGTGTGGCGTCGGCGATGAGATGAACGGCGAAGCCTTCTGTCAGGGCGTCGAGCACGCTGGCGCGCACGCAATAGTCCAGGGCAAGTCCGCCTACGCGGAGCCGCTTCACATCCGCTTGTCCGAGGCGCTGGGCCAAGTCAGTGTTCGCAAAGACTGAGTAGGCCTCATCCGCGGGGTCAATGCCCTTATCAATGATGACCGCGTCGTCGGGAAGTTGCAGATCCGATCGCAAGGCCGCACCTGGGGTGTCCTGGACGCAATGCACCGGCCAGGGACCACCCCGCCGGGCGAAGCTCATGTGGTCGGACGGATGCCAATCACGGGAGGCGTAGACCGGGACGTTCGCCTGTAACGCCGCGGCGATCCACTTGTTGAGCACGGCCACGACCGTGTCGCCATCGGGTACGGGCAGTGCGCCGCCGGGGCAGAAATCATTCTGCACGTCCACGATGAGCAGGGCGTCGCCGACTTGGAAATGTGGCATCTTCGAGCGAGCCTCCTCGGCCAGGGGATCGGCCTTACAGCGTAGACGCGATCGGCCTATCCATCATCCCCATCCGGTGAGCGGTTTACGGTAGCCGCGCGGCGGGAGCCCGCGGTTGGTCCCAGGGGAGAACCTCGCCCTTCCGGGCAAGGCTATTGCAGCTATTGCTGATCTCGCTGACGATACACTCTCTGTGTGGTTAGTTTTCGGAGCGACAACAACGCCGGGCTGTGCCCCGAGGCGGTGGCGGCGATCATCGACGCCAACCGAGGCCACTGTGCCGCCTATGGGGATGATGACTACACCGCGGCGGCGGTGGCTGAGTTCCGCCGGCTCTTTGGCCCCGAAACGGGGGTATGGTTCGTGGCGACGGGAACCGCCGCCAACACCTTGGCCATCGCGGCGCTGACCAAGCCCTGGCAGCAGGTGCTTTGCCACGTCCATAGTCATTACAACGTTGATGAATCGACGGCTCCGGAACGAATCACCCAATGCCGAACGGTGCAGATTCAGACTGATTCGAGCAAGATCACGCCGCAGGACATGGCCGAAGCCGGCGCTCGGGACCGCGGCGATGTTCACCAGCCGCAGCCGGGGGTGTTGACGGTCTCGAATCCGACGGAGTTCGGGACGCTGTACAGCCCACCTGAGATGAAAGCGCTGTGTGAGGCAGCGCACGAAGCGGGTTATCGGGTGCACGTGGATGGAGCGCGGTTCGCCAATGCCGTCGCGGCCTTGGGCTGTGATCCGCGGGCGTTGAGCGTGGAGGCGGGGGTGGATGCGCTGAGCTTCGGGGGGACGAAGAACGGCCTGGCCTGCGGCGAGGCGGTGCTGTTGTTTGAACAAGGCGATGGCGCGGCGTATCAGGCGGCGTCGGAGGCGTTGCCGTTTCTACGCAAGAGCACCGGCCATCTGCTCGCCAAGCACCGGTTCCTCACGGCGCCGTTCGCGGCCACCCTTGGCGATGGAAGCTGGTTGCGATACGCCGCGCACGCCAACGCCATGGTCGCGACGCTGGCGGACGGCTTGCGCGATCTGGGCTGCACACTGCGTTTTCCGCCCGAGACCAACGCCCTGTTCGTTGAGCTTTCACCCGAGGTCGATGGCGCGTTGAGGCGATCAGGCCACGACTACTTCGCGTTCGGCGACCGGCAGTGGCGATTGTTCCGGTTCATGTGCAGCTTCGACACGACCGAATTGCAAGTGCAGACGCTGATCGGCGATGTGGAGGCTGCCCTCGGCCGATAAGCTGGCGCCGGCAGCGCGAACCGTCCCCGCGGCGGCGCGCGTCGTTATCAGCCGTAGAGAAGGTACGTAAGCCTGCGGGATGCGCGGGTCGGTGGGATTTCAAGCCCAACTGGTCAACTCGCCTCTTCATTGAACCGATCCACAAGCGGAGGTTGGCCGACCCTGCCGTCGTCGTCCGCCCATGCTTGTCCATTAGCGAGCTGTGGCTATGAATCCCTTCGAGAAAGATGTACTGACGACCGGGGAAGTTGCGAAGATCTGCAGCGTCGCGTCGCGCACCGTGAGCAAATGGTTCGATTCCGGACAGCTCAAGGGCTATCGGATTCCAGGCTCCAAGGACCGGCGCATTCCCGTCAGCAGCCTGACCAAGTTCATGAAGAGCCATGGGATCCCCATGGATGGGCTGATGAGCGGCGCCACGCGCGTCCTGATTGTGGACGACGAGGAGGAGGTCGTCCAGACGCTTCAGTCGATCCTCGCCGAGCAGACCAACTACGAGATCCGCACGGCCCGATCCGCCTTCGCCGCCGGGATCGAGTGCGAGCGCTTCCGACCCCACGTGATGCTGCTGGACATTCATCTGGCGGGGTGCGACGGCCGGGGCATCTGCTTGACGATCAAGCACAACGACGACCTGCAAATCACCCGGGTCATCGCCACCAGCGGCAAGGTGACCGACGGCCAGGCGGCCCAGTTGCTGCACCAGGGTTTCGACAGCGCCCTGCGCAAGCCCTTCAGCGTGCGCCAGGTCATCGAGGCCATCGAAGGCGCCAACGCGGTGGTGTACTAAAAAACCGCCTCACAGAATGGACCTCCTGACGGTTTCGCGGTTGTGGGGAGACGCTGACGGTTGGGCGTTCCCGGGCGGTCGTTGCCGTACAATCCCCGCCCATGCGACTGGCCTTGGCCCAGCTCAATCCGACCGTGGGCGACGTCGCCGGCAACACCGGTCTGGTGCTCGATGCGATCGATGCGGCCCGGCGCGACGGCGCGGATGTGCTCGTGGCCGGCGAGCTGGGGCTGATCGGCTATCCCCCGCGCGACCTGCTGTTTCGCCACGGCGTCGTCGAGGCGTGCGAGCAGGCCGTCCAACAGATCGCCGAGCACGCCCGTCAGATCGTCGTGATCGTCGGCCATCCGCGGCGCAGCCCGGACGGCGAGAAGCCGTTTCGCAACAGCGCGTCGGTGTGTTCCAACGGTCAAGTGCTGGCCGTCTACGACAAACGCCTGTTTCCCGGGTACGACGTCTTCGATGAAGATCGCTATTTCGAGCCCGGTCAGTCCACCTGTATCGTGGAGGTGGCCGGGCAACGCGTCGGCGTGTTGATCTGCGAGGACCTGTGGCGGGCCCAGGACGCGCTCGCCGAACGCTGTTATCCGCTTGAGCCGATTCGAGAGACGATTCAAGCCGGGTGCGACGTGCTGATCAGCCTCAACGCGACGCCGTTCGTGCTCGACAAGTGCCGAACCAGGCTCGGTCTGCTGCGCCGATGGGCGCGATCGCTTTCGGTGCCGATCGTCGCTGTGCATCAGGTGGGGGCCAATGACGATTTGATCTTCGACGGACATTCAGTGGCGGTGGCTGGCGACGGTTCGGTCATCGAGGTACTGCCCGGTTGGGAGCCGTGCGTGCGCACGATCGAGCTGGGGCCGGATACCCGCGGCTCGGATGCGGCGAAGGTGAACGCCGATCAGATGCACGAGCTGTGGAGCGCCTTGGTTCTGGGCGTGAAGGACTATTGCCGCAAGACGGGCAACGAACAGGTGGTGCTCGGCCTTTCCGGCGGGCTCGACTCGTCGGTGACGGCCTGCATTGCGGCGGCTGCGCTGGGGGTGGGTAATGTGCTGGGTCTGCTGCTTCCCTCGCGCTATTCTTCGCCTGAGTCGGAGGAGGACGCGAAGCAGCTCGAGTCGAATCTCGGTCTACCTCGCTGCCCGACGATTGCGATTGAATCGGTTCACTTGGCCGTTCACAACGCTTTGGCGGCGTTCTTGGGACAACGAGCCGGAGGCGTGACGGACGAGAACATCCAAGCGCGGGTGCGCGGGGTGCTGCTCATGGCGTTCACGAACGCCAACGGCGCTCTGCTTCTGGCCACCGCCAACAAGTCCGAGCTGGCCACCGGCTACACCACGCTCTACGGCGACATGTGCGGCGCGCTGGCCGTGCTGGGGGACGTGGTGAAGACCCGCGTTTATGAACTGGCAAATTGGATCAACGCCAACCACGAAGCCTGTGGCTTTAGCACGCCTCCAATTCCGGATCGCAGCATCACCAAGGCGCCGTCGGCCGAGCTGCGCCCCAATCAAACCGATCAGGACACCTTGCCGCCCTATGAGCTACTCGATCAGGTTGTGACGCGGTACATCGAACTGGAAGAATCCGCCGAGCAGATTAGCGCCGATCCGACGCTCGATGATGAGCTCGTCCGCGACACCGTTCGCATGATTGATCGGGCGCAGTACAAACGCGATCAATCAGCGATCGTCTTGAAGGTGACGCCGCGCGCGTTCGGCCGAGGCCGACCCATGCCGATCGCGATGAAGTGGGAAGAAGCGATGGCGGATGAGGAGCCCCAAGCCTCAGGCCAACAGGCCCAGTTTCCACGGCTGGCGTGAGCGCACCGCAGACCTTGTTGGTGCTGGTTACAATCCGGCCATGCCTATTCGTCGACTTGCGCTTTTGGTCGTCAACCAAATCGCCGCTGGTGAAGTGGTGGCGCGGCCGGCCAGCGTGGTCAAGGAGCTGATCGAGAACGCGATCGACGCCGAGGCGATGCAGATCGACGTCGAAATCGAGAACGGCGGACGCGACCTGATCCGAGTTGCCGACGACGGCGTAGGGATTCGCTTCGATGAGCTGTCGCTGGCGGTGGCCACACATGCGACGAGCAAGATCAGCGACGCGGAGGACTTGGCGGCGATTGCGAGCCTGGGGTTCCGCGGGGAGGCGCTAGCCTCGATCGCCGCGGTGAGCCGAATGTCCGTGGTGTCGCGCCCTCGGGAGGCCGAGGGAGCCGGACGCATCGACGTTGAAGGCGACCGGACGAGCGAGCTGCGCCCCGCCCCGGGGCCGCCGGGCACGACGGTCACGGTGCGGAACCTCTTTTTCAATACGCCGGCCCGACGCAAGTTCCTCCGCTCCGATCAGACGGAAGCGACTCGGGTGTCTGAGACCGTCCAGCACCTCGCCTTGGGGCACCCTCAGACCGGCTTCACCTTGACCAGCGGCGCGCGTCGAACCATCGATCTACCCCCGAGGCAGGAACGCCGGCTGCGCGTCCTTGCGGTGCTCGGGGGTGAGCTTGACGACGAGTTGCTGGAGTTGGACGACACCCAGCGCGGGATCGGGATATGGGGGATGGTCGGCAAACCGGCCATCGCCCGTGGGACCGCCAAACATCAACAGGTTTTCCTGAATGGTCGTTTCATCTCCGATCGTTCGATCACGCACGCGATCAAGGAGGCGTATCGAGGGCTGATCGATCCGGGCCGGTATCCCACGATCGTGTTGTTTATTCAGATCGATCCCAGCCAGGTGGATGTGAACGTTCATCCGACGAAGGCAGAGGTGCGGTTTCGCAATCAGGCGGCGATGCACGGCGCGATCCTGTCGGCGGTGCGCGACTGTCTGCGCCGAGCCGACCTCACGCCGGCGCTGGACCTGACGAGCGTTGGATCGCGAAGCGAACCGCCGTTTGCCATCCCGGGTCCGTCCCGAGCGTTCGGCAGCGGCTTGGTCGGCGCGTCGCCCAATGCATCGTACGACTCGGCTCGCCAGTTTGTGGAGTATTTTCGCCGTCTTGATCCCAAACAAAAAGGATTCGTGTACAGCGAAGTGAAGGAAGCGCTGGCCGAGCAGGCGCCGGAACTTCTGATCGACGACGACGCGAAGCTCCCGATTGAATCGGGACGGGACGCGCAAGCGGCGCAGGATGTCGAGGTCCTGCCCGTGATCCGTCCCGTCACGGATGTACTTCAGATTCATTCGAGTTTCATCGTCACCCAAGATGAAGAGGGGTTGCTCATCATCGATCAGCATGCGCTGCACGAGCGCGTGTTGTTTGAGCAACTCAACGCGGCGATTGGCAAAGGCAACCTCGAATCGCAACGCCTGCTCATGCCCGAGACGGTTGAGGTGGACCCAACGCAGATCGAGTTGCTGGATGATCTCAAGCCGATGCTTGAGCGCATCGGGATTGAAGCTCAGCAAATTGGTCCGGGCTCGATCGGCATCAACGCGTTCTCATCGTTGCTGTTTGAGCGCGGCGTGGAGCCGGGGCCGTTTATGCGCGAGTTGTTGGACAAGGCTGCCAACGAAGGATTCAACGATAATCCCGAGGCGGCGCTGCATGAAGTCTTGGACATGATGGCGTGCAAGGCGGCGATCAAAGCCGGCGACAAACTGACTTCCCAAGAGATCGCCGACCTACTCCAACAACGAGACAAAGTGGAGCGGTCAAGCAACTGCCCCCACGGCCGACCAACCACGCTGCGTTTGAGTATCCAAGATTTGGAAAAGCAGTTCGGGCGACGATGAGGGGTGAGGCTTACGGGTGTTCGGTTTAGCCGTATGGGCTTGACCCTACGGGGGTCTCAAGAAGGTGTCCACCTTTGAGGATTTCACCCACCACTCACCGGCGGAATCAGCGCGAGTGTGTCGCCATCGTTTAGCGTCGTAGTCAGCGCGCAGTAACGATCGTCAACGGCCACAGCAAACGAGTCGCGCATTGAGGCGATGATCTCATATTGTGAGGCGAGGTGTTGGATCGCATCTTCAATCGTTGCACCGTCGGTCAGCTCGATCATTAGGCGACGAGAACCGATCGATTCTGCGAGCTGGGCAAAGAGTAAGACCGTGCAATTCATCGATAGTTCTATGGATAGGCAAGGAAACGAAGTTTGGCGCCGGCCTCGACCGGCTCGCTTTGCACGGGCAATTCGACCAAGCCCTGCGTAGCCCCGGTGTGCGCAAGATCGCCGGACCCCGCCCACGATGGCACCTTGACGCGCCCGTCGTCCAGCAAGACGGCTGGTCGAAAGGCACGGCGAGTGGCGTTCGCATTGATAGGCTCAGCCAACTCCAACGTCCGCCACGGCAGTGATGGATCAAGTCCAAGCAAGGTTCGAACAATCGGCCAGACGAAAAGGCAGGTACACGAGAGCACCGACACAGGATTACCCGGCAGGCCGACTACGACCGCGCCGTTCGGCGCTCGGCCGACAAAGATCGGTCGTCCCGGCTGAATCGCGGCGCGCTGCAACGACGCCGTGATGCTGTGCCGATCAAATGCAACGGGAAAGTAATCTCGATCGCCTGCGCTGATGCCTCCAACTGTGATCAACAGGTCGCATCGTTGAAGTCCATCACCTACGGACTCGATGGTTGCCTCCCGGTCATCAAGGACATGTCGATGTTCGATCGGATCAGCGCCGATGCGTTGCAGGAGTTCGCTGACCATCGGTCCGTTGGAGTTGCGTATCTGATAGTCGGTCAACGGCTGCTCGATCGGCAAGACTTCATCGCCTGAGGTGAGGATGATCGCGCGCGGTTGACGTGTGACGAGAAGTTGTGACTTGCCGACGATGGCAGCGATACCAATATGTTGCGGGCCGAGCAGCGTACCTTCCTCAATGAGTACATCGCCTTGTTTCGCATCGACGCCGCGCGGATGGACAGCGTGCCCCGGCTTGATCGAATCGATGGTGAAGCGTACCGGATCGTTGCGATCGCTCAGCTCATGCTGAATGACCGTGTCCACATCCCTTGGCAACGGTGCGCCTGTGGCGATGGCAACACACGCCCCCGGCGGCACATCGACTTGGGCGGAAATCCCTGCGCTGATGGTATGAGCGACCGGCCAGGTCTCGACACGGCCCACCTCAGACGCACGCAGCGCATAACCATCCATCTGTGCCCGATCAAACGGCGGAAGGTCACGATCCGCGACGATCGGCTCGCTGAGCACGCGACCGGCTGCGGATTTCAACTTGACCGGTTGGACCTCGCTGATCGGCTCGATGCCCCGGAGCGCCAAGCTCAGCGCTATGGAATAGTCCGGAAGATCGGTCATGTGCCGTTCTTAGGATTCGATCCATCGCGCATTGCGCCGAAGAAATCACTGACCTGAGCCAGGCATGCGGTCCGACTTGGATCGTCCTCAAAGAAATGATCCGCATGCGCAACCAGCGTGTGCTGCGCCTCGTGATCGGCAAGTTCGATCGCATCGGAATACGCAAACGACAACTCGGGGGGAACATCGTCGTCAGCAGCGCCGTGGAGAATCAACGTCGGTCGATCATGTACAGCAGCGTCGTGCATTGGATCGAGCGAACCCAGATCTGTGAAAAATCCTTCAGTGACGCCCTCGAGGCCTAGCGCTGTGAGTAATGCGCTCCCATCGGTGCGCTGGGCGGCGCTGAGCACAACCGCCGCAGGGACAGGCGCAAGCAGGCAGAGCCGCGCGATCTGGTCGGTGCGCCGAGCCAGGCAAGCCGCGACGATGGCTCCGAAGGAGTATCCCAACACGCCGACGCGCGTCAGGTCCAGCTCGTCGCGCAGCATCAGCCAACGAAAGACGGCCGATGCATCGTCGATCATCTGGGCTGTCGAGTGCTGATGATTTGATTGGACAGGGAGGTCGCTTCGGCGCGCAGAATACTCAGCGACGGCCAATCCCGCCTGTGTGAGTGATTCAATTATCCGAGCGCAGAGCACCTCGGTCTTCTTGTTGACAGCTAGTAGCCCGTTGCACAAGAGCACGACCGCCGCCGGACCTGCCTCGTCGCGGAGGTGCGGCCAATGCAGCTTGCCGGAAATGGCGCTGCCGGAAATCTCAACTGCGAATGGCCTACGGCGATCCATCAGCCACCATCATAAGTCCTGTAGCGGAGCGTGCGAGCCCTTGAGCTCGGCGCGCCCCGTTTACTTGGGGGCATAGGCCGAATCATCATCAGACAGAAATCCATTGCGCGGGTAATCCATCACCTGCTCCAGCAGTTCATCGGTGGCGTTTTGACCTTTTCGTGGCTG
>JACZXL010000345.1 GCA_022571635.1 Planctomycetota bacterium | reverse complement strand
AGCGGTACATTGAAGGCGTCGATGTCATTCTCGACGGGCTGGACAATTTCGAGACACGGTATCTGCTGAACGATGTGGCGGTGAAGCACGGTCTGCCGTACGTCTATGGCGGCGCGGTGGGAACGACGGGGATGTCCTTTTTGGTTCTGCCGCATCCACAGTGTCGCGCCGAAACGGGTCGCTCATCCGTGCGATGGTCGGCCGCGCAATCCACGCCATGCCTGCGCTGCGTCTTCCCTGAGGCGCCGCCGCCGGGGGCGAGCCCCACCTGTGATACGGCAGGCGTGCTGGGCGCAGCGGTCGCGATCATTGCCGCCCATCAGTGCACGCAAGCAATCAAACTCCTCACGGGCAATCTGGACAAAGTCGATCGTTCCCTCTTGTCGATCGACGTGTGGTCGAATGATCGGCGAACGCTGGATATCCGCAGCGCGCGGGACTCGGACGATTGCCCGTGCTGCGTGCGGGGCGATTGGGCGTATCTCCAAGGCCGGGCCGGCGGGGCCGTCACGACATTGTGCGGACGCGATGCCGTGCAAATCACCCCAGGCCCCGATCGGTCACAGCCCAAACGGCTCGATCTGGCCGCGATGGCCGCAAAGCTCGCACCGCACGGCTCGTTCACGCCCAACGCGTATTTGATGCACGGCCGGTTCTCCAACGAACGCGGCGCGAACGGCGAGCCGGTGGAGCTGACACTTTTTCCCGACGGTCGGGCCATCATCAAAGGCACCGACGATCTGGGAACCGCCCGGTCCATCTACGCAAAATACATCGGCGCGTAGCGCATAGTCCGGCTGCGGTAGATACAATGAGTGCAAACTATCCGGGAGGAAGGGAATGCACATGAGACGTCTCGCCTTGATCTTGCGTCGTAAAGCGCTGCGATCCTATGTTGCCGCGCTGGCCATGATCGTGCCGTTGGTCGCAGCGACCACTCATTCGCATGCCCAAGGGACGAGCGGGATGCTGCCGGACCCGATCTCCAGCCGGGATATGGAGGGATATGCGCACCGGCTTCAACTCGACGAGTTCCAACGTCTTGCCATCGATCCGTTGCACGAGCAGTATCGCGCAGCGTTCCGCCAACTGCGTGAAGACGACATCGCCAAATTGCTCAAGCAGACGGTCGAGATGAGAGGCGCCGGATTCAGTATGCCGCAACGAGAGACGGCGGAGCGGCTGCTCAAGGACATGAAGCGAGCCTTCAAGAAGATCGAACAACTGGATAGTCGCTTGTTCAACCAAATGGATGTGGTGCTCACCGACGACCAGCGCGCGGCTATGCCGAGGGTGCGCCTGGCGCGAGCGCGGCAACGCTACCGCAATGGAGCAATGGGCGGAGGCGGCATCGGTTCGCAGGCAGCCCGCATCGACCTGAGTGAAATGTACGCTCAACTGGAGTTGTCCGACCAGGAGCTCTTGGACTCCGATCCGCTCATCGCCTCCTATGAACGTCGACTCACGCCCGCAGTCGAGAAGCTGTACGAAGCAACCATGACCATGTCCTTGGACATGCTCGACGCCTTCGAGGCAGCGGGGATGACCGATCTGGACATGACGGACCCCGAATCCGCACAGCAGATGATGGAAACCATGCAAGCAATCTGGGCGGACATTGGCAAGGACATGCAGAAGAAGTCCAAGGCGATCGCTGATCTGAATCGCAAGACACTCAAGAGCGTTCGGGTTCGTTTAACGCCGAAGAACGCCCGCGATTTGCGCCACAACTACTACCGCCGGGCATTTCCGATGGCTCCGGCCGATCCGAACTCCGCACAGAAGCGGATCGCCGCGGCGTTGCGTCTGACGCAGCTCACGGAGGATCAGCGACTGGCGATCACAGACGCTGCGCAAACCCACCAGCGCAGCCACGATCGCATTACCGACGAGATGATCAAGTTCATCGAAGACTACAACGAAGGCCGCTCGATGTTCGACTTCGCCTTCGATCAGGATGCGTGGAGGGACTATACCGAGAAGCTCCAGAGTTTTTCGGGGCGGTGGCGGGAGCTGAACGAGTCTGCCAACGCGTCATTGGAGGCGCAGCTGGGCCCGGAGCTTGCGGCGAAACTCAGCGATCCGCGCGCAATCCGTCAGAGGACTCTTGCTGAGGCGGAGTCCGAGACTAAAGCGACGACCGCACAGGACCCGCCCCACGAGCAGCCACGAGACCAGTTCGGCCGGCCACTTGGGCCAGTTGTCGCGATCAGCGGTCACGAACTTGATCGCTACGCCGAGAAGCTCAGTCTCACCGACGAACAGCAAGCGGTCGTCCAACTCCTTCATGAGGAGTACCGGTCCAAGTACGCCGAACAGGCCAAGCAACAAGCACAAAAGGCACGGGAAGAACAGAGAGCGCTCTTCGCGGCGGCCCAAGGCGATCAGAGCGGTATGGCCATGATCGACATTCAATTGTGGATGCAGGATTCGCAGGATCGAACGGTCAAGGTTCTCGACGCTGCGGACGAGGCATTCTTTAGCGATCTCGCGCTCATGCTCTCAGAGACTGCGCCCACAGAGCAACTTGATCGACTACGGCTTGCTCGAAAACGTCGTCTGTTCGGTCAGCGACCCAACCAATACGCGTTCGGCTTTCCCGGCTTTCCCGGCACCGAATCCAATGAATCGTCAGTCGATCTTTCATCCCTCGTGGACGACTCCGAAATCGATGCGGTCAAGACTGACGACATCGATGCGCTTCTTAAGGAGT
>JACZXL010000344.1 GCA_022571635.1 Planctomycetota bacterium | reverse complement strand
AAGCGGAGTTTCCGTACGAAGAGACGGACGATCAACTCGCCGCCGCCGGTCAGGTGAAGCGCGATATGAGCGACCCGAGGCCGATGGACCGGCTCATCTGCGGCGACGTGGGGTTCGGCAAGACGGAGGTTGCCATCCGAGCCGCGTTCAAGGCCGCCGAATACGGCAAGCAGGTCGCGCTGCTCGTGCCGACCACCGTGCTCGCCGAGCAGCATGAGCGTACGTTCCGACAGCGGTTCGCCGACTATCCGTTTCGCATCGAATCCATCAGCCGCTTCAAGACGAAGAAGCACCAACACCAACTGCTGGACGCGGTGCGCAAAGGGCAGGTGGACATCATCATCGGCACCCATCGCTTGCTCAGCAAGGATGTGCGTTTCGCAGACCTCGGGCTGGTGATCATCGACGAGGAGCAGCGGTTCGGCGTTGAGCACAAGCAGCGCCTTTTGGAGTTTAGAATGACCGCCGACGTCCTGACGCTCAGCGCTACGCCGATTCCGCGAACGCTGCACATGGCGATGCTGGGGCTGCGCGACATCAGCTCACTGGCTACGGCCCCGCTCGATCGCCGCGCCATTGTCACGGAAGTCATCACGCCCGATCCACAGCGAGTTAAGCATGCGATCGAACGGGAGCTGGCGCGGGACGGCCAGGTGTTCTACGTTCACAACCGAGTGTACAACATCGAGTCCGTGGCCGAGCAGGTTCGGCAGCTCGTTCCCGAGGCGCGGGTGTTGGTGGGGCACGGCCAGATGCCGTCGCGGCAGCTCGAATCCGTGATGCTGAAGTTCATGCGCCGGGAGGTGGACGTTCTTGTCTGTACGACAATCATCGAGTCGGGGATCGACATCCCGACCGCCAACACGATGTTCATCAACGATGCGCACATGTTCGGGCTGTCGGAGCTGCACCAGCTTCGTGGCCGCGTCGGACGATACAAGCATCGAGCGTATTGCTACCTCATCTTACCGCCGGATCGTGTCGTGAGCGAAGTCGCGCTGCGGCGGCTCAAGGCGATCGAGCAGTTCTCGATGCTGGGGGCCGGGTTCAAAATTGCGATGCGTGATCTGGAAATCCGCGGCGCGGGGAATCTGCTCGGCCCTGAACAGTCCGGGCATATCGCGGTCGTGGGGTATGAAATGTACTGCCAACTGCTCGAACGGGCCGTCAGCGATCTGAAGGAGCAAGCACGCGCGAGCTCGCTGGACACAACGATCGATCTGGCCATCGCGGCGGCGCTACCGAAGGGTTACATCCCATCCGACATCCGGCGTCTCGAAGCGTATCGGCGCATCAGCCGGGCCGAGAGCGTCGCCGATCTTCAACGCGTCGAGCGCGACCTCGCCAGCGCCTATGGATCGTTACCTCCAAGCGCCCAGACGCTCTTGCAGTTGGCTCAGCTGCGCGTGCTCGCGGCGGCGATCGGCATCCGGTCGATCACGCTCCATGAAGAGGATGTGATCTTCGCCACGGAGCAACCACAGGAGTTGCAACGGCGCATGGCCGGCGCTAAGGGCACGTTGAGACTTGTCGGCCAGGTTGATCGCAAGGGGCTGGCCCAGGTCTATTACCGTCCGCCGGCAAACTACCTGGAATCCGACACGATTCTCACCATCCTGAACCACCGCTTGCGCAGCGAGTCCGAGAGCGCCGAACCCGCAATCGTTCGCTGAGCCCGGTACACTGCGGTCGATGCTCTCTTCTTGGGTCATGCTTTTTGTCCAGGCGGCGCTGGCCGTCGTCGGCTTGCAGCTTCTGCGACATGCTGCGCGGACTGCAACCGGTGTCGGCGGTGGTCCGAACGTCATAATCAACGTGTTCGCACCGCTTGCCCTGGTCGGGCCCATGGTGCTGCTGGTTGGTCGGATCGACGGCTCGGTCCACGGACTCGGCTGGATTCCGATCGGCGGACCCGTTGCCTGCGGCATGTTCGCCTTGGCCTGCGCGCTGATCGTCGGGAATCAGTTTGATCAGAAAACCGCGGCGCTTCGTCCACTGCTCTTGGCGACCTGGGTGAGCACGGGCGTCGTGATGCTTTTGGTTGCGGCGACGCACGAGTTGACCATCTCGGTAGGGCAGTGCGCCTTTACACTTGCGGCGGTGATCTTGTGGTTGAACACGCCGCAGGGGGCCCCGGCCGGCGCCGGCCCGGCCAAGGCATCTGGTTCCGGAGCGCTTTGGCCGGCGTTAGCGCTGGCGTGTTCGTTGGGGCAAGGCGTCGCGGCGCTGATGATCGATCCAAGCCTCGCCGGGTACAGCGGCGCGATAATGGTGACCTACGCCGCGATGGGCGCTGCGATCTTTGCCTGCGTGTGCGGCGCCACGGCGGCTCTATCCGTCGGCGGCTGGGCGACCGTATACGGCGTGCTGTTTGCCATGGGGATCATGTCCCTGCGACAACTGATCCCCATGGCGGTCCAAACCGTGGCCGGCGACAACACCGCCGCCCTCAAACATGTGGCCTATGGATTCGGAGCGTACGCGCCGGAGGCCGCCCTCATGCTCGCGCTTGCAGCCGCCGCGATGTCAATCCGTGGGATGGGACGGCGTTCGCAGCGCATCGGCGGCGTCACCCTTCTTGTCGTCACCGCGGTCTGGTGCGCTTGGAGGCTGAGCGCGGTCTCGACCCTCGGTTGAAACTGCAGCGCCGCCCATGACCTGGACGATGTAGGGACCGACGCCGCGGCTTGGCGGTAGGGGATTATGCCGACGAA
>JACZXL010000343.1 GCA_022571635.1 Planctomycetota bacterium | reverse complement strand
CGAGGGCGGGTTCACGAGCGTCTGCTGCATGCCCAACACCCACCCGCCGATCGACACCGCCGAGATGGTCGAGTTTGTTCAACACAAGGCCGAGCAGGCCAACCGGGCGCGTGTCTTTGTCGTCGGTTGCGCGACACACGAACGGCAGGGCGAGCGGCTGGCGGCAATCCGAAGCATGGCCGAGGTCGGTGCGGTGGCCTTCTCCGACGACGGCGATTGCGTTGCCGATGCGTCGATGATGGACAAGGTGCTCAGGACCGTACACGAGGTCGATCGCTGCTTCATGCAGCACTGCCAGGAGCCGACGCTAACGAAGGGTGCTTCCATGAACGCCGGGGCCACGGCGACGCGCCTGGGGCTTGTCGGCTGGCCGGCGATTGCCGAGGAACTTATCATCGAGCGCGACGTTCGGCTCAACCGGTCGATTGGGTGTCGCTATCACGCGCAGCATCTTTCCAGCGGCGACTCGGTCCAGATCATCCGCCGAGCCAGAACCGAGGGTCAGCCGGTGACGGCCGAGGTCACCCCCCACCACCTGTTGCTGACTGAAGACGCCTGCGACGGCTACAACACGATGGCGAAGATGAACCCCCCGCTGCGGACGGCGCGCGACATCACCCAGCTCAAGGAGGGCATCGCCGACGGCACAATCACGATCCTCGGGACCGACCACGCGCCGCATCCGCTGCATCGCAAACAGACCGATTTCGCCGACGCCGCATTCGGGATCATCGGACTGGAGTCCGCGCTGCCGCTGTACGCCAAGGCCCTGATCGAAGACGGCGTGATCGACTGGCCACAGATGCTGGCGATGATGACGGCAAACCCAGCCCGGCTGGTCGGAATCGATCGGTTGGGCCTGGGATCCCTGACGGTGGGCGGACCGGCGGACCTCACCGTGATCGACCCCGAGCTGCGCTGGACGATCCTGGCCGAGGAATTCGCCTCGCAGGGCCGCAACTGCCCCTTTGACGGCTGGCGGGTGAAGGGCCGAGCAATCGTGACGATCGTGGCCGGCCATCCGCGGCGACAACGGGCCCCTGAGCGGGCTGGGGCGGGGGCCTGAGCCCGACTTGACCGATCCTAAAGTTCTTTCAGACTTCCTCGCCGATCATGCCTTCCACCTGTTATGATGTGGCTCGCTCATGTCTCGCCCGGTTCGAGCGCCGGGCTGCACCATTTCTCACATGCGGCGAGCGGGTCGCCGCAAGAAAAGGAAGGGCTCGTCATGAAACGACACCTCTATAAGGGCTTCACGATCGTCGAGTTGCTCGTGGTCATCTCGATCATCGCGCTATTGATCGGCATCTTGCTGCCGGCCATCGGCAAGGCCCGCGACAAGGCTCGGACCACCACATCGGTGAGCAACCTCCGCCAGTTGGCCATCGCCCACAACGCCTACGCCGGCGACTGGGAGGACGCTCAAATGTCGCTGGCCCGCTACAACATCTCCGCCTACGGCAGCTGGGATGCCTACAACGAGGCTATCGGCTACCTCGACGCCGATGAAGACCGCATCACCGGCCATCCACCCCAAGTCGCCGGATGGGGTGTCAGTGCCGATGGAGAACATCGGCCGTATTCCTATTGGCCTAGCTTCTCAGGGCACCAATGGGCCGTGGAGCCGATTGGCTTCCCCGGCGGTATGGGCGTTCCCGGCTTCGGTTGGTTCCGGTATCCCAACGTCAAGACGCTGAGCACATACGTAAACTCCCGCTACTACGACAAGATTTTCTACGCACCGAAGGATCCCAACTGGGAAACGATTGAGAGGTGCATTGACAATCCCAACGAGTTTGCCAACATCGCCGGCTGTAACCCGCCGATCTGGACCACCTATTGCCTCTCGCCGGCGGCCCTGTTCACACCGGACGTCCTGGCGTACAACCAGGTTACCCAAAAGTATTACACCGACCCGTGGGACCTCCCCGGCGGTCACCGTACGCCGACCATGTCCTCGATCCGCTACCCGACGCTCAAGACGCACATGCTCGAGCACCCTTGGCTCCAGAACGTCCGGCGGATCTGTAACCCCGCGTTCACGAGTCCCTGGGGGGAGCAATGCGAGCCGTACTACTTCAACGGCGGCTTCGAGTCCACGCCCGCCACGCTCTTTTATGACGGCCACGTCCGGCTGTTCGGCACCCAGGAGGCCCTCAACGCCAACCGGCGTCACCTCGGCCAGACCGAGAACGATCTGAACGGTCCGTTCGGCCTCTGGAGCATCGACACCACCTTCGGCGGCGGCTATGACCCGGGCAACGGCGGCGGCTACTTCATGGATTTCGCCTATGACTTCACTTCCACCAGCTACCACATTCTGACGATTGACGGGGCCCTGGGCCGCGACACTCTCGGCAGCGCCCAATAGGAGACCGCGGCGTTGTAAACAAAGAATCTGCCGACCTACCGCCGGCGCGGCGCCGCCCCAAAGGGCGATCCGCGCCGGCGGTCGTTTTGGTCGGTGGCTTGAAAGGCCCATTCGCTACGGCTAGACTGCCCGACTTGCCCTCGCGGAGAGGGCGAATCGGCAGCGCGGTCGTGGGCCGTGCCCGCCGACTGCGTTCGTGCTCGTCCTTTTTTTGAATGCGGGTCACCATTGGGGGTTTGGTCCGACCCGCCAGAAGCGCCCTTGTGCGGTTCGGCGCCCGGCCTCGGCCGGCCCCACTGACCGGTCCGCCGGTGTCGCTGCATGAGGTATGGCTATGGCATCACTTGTCAGGGATCTGATCACCG
>JACZXL010000342.1 GCA_022571635.1 Planctomycetota bacterium | reverse complement strand
TTCGACTGGCGGACCCGAATCTCTACCCGCAACATTATGGATTTGAACATGAATACCCGGCGTTACTGCGCGATGCGGTATACGGGCTGCCGGAATTGAATCGCGACCGACTGCTCGACGCCGAGCTCATCGCCGTTGCCGGCTGTTATCCGACATCGATCATTCCGGCCGTGGCTCCGCTGATATCAGCCGGCGCGATCGACACCCAAGCTCCTGTCATTGCCGATTCAATCAGCGGCGTCAGCGGCGCGGGTAAATCGCCCTCGGCGCGGTCACACTTCTGCGAGGTAAGCCTGGAGCCGTATAGTGTGTTCACGCATCGGCACGGGCCCGAGATCAATCAGCACTGCGGTACACGCGTCATCTTCACGCCGCACTTGGGCGCTTTTGACCGTGGCATCCTTTCCACGATGCACATGCAACTTGCGCAAGGCTGGACGGAGGACCGTGTGCGGGCGCTTCTCGACGAAAAGTACGGCCATGAACCGTTTATTCGTATTCTGGACGAGCGCACCTGGCCGGCCATCTCAGCGGTACGCTATACAAACTACTGTGACATCGCATTGCAGGTTGACGACGCCAATACACATTTGATCGTGGTAAGCGCACTGGACAACCTCATCAAAGGAGCGGCCGGCCAAGCTGTACAGTGCATGAATACACGGTTCGGTATTCCCGAAACGGTCGGGCTTGGACAGGACATGCCATGTCTGGTTCGATGAAGACAAGTTTAGGTACATCGAAGCGGGGGCCGCTGGTCATCAAGCTCGGCGGCGCTGCGGTTGAGGCGCGTGAAGAGCTGGACGATCTGTACGGGGCGATCGTGCATCTGCATCGAACAGTCCCGCATGGCGTCGTCCTCGTACATGGTGGCGGT
Organism: Planctomycetota bacterium; assembly: GCA_022571635.1. Classification (GTDB taxonomy): domain Bacteria; phylum Planctomycetota; class Phycisphaerae; order Phycisphaerales; family SM1A02; genus JADFNO01. The sequence continues at coordinate 1,860 of JACZXL010000342.1, read as the reverse complement.
GCGGCGGTGGACCAGCATCTGAAACGCCTTGGGCTGGTTTCTGTGCGCCACGATGGCATCCGGATCACACCCGCCGACCAGATCGAGGAGATTGTCGGGGTCCTGGCCGGTCGCGTGAACAAACGGCTCGTCGGTCGACTCCAGCGCCATGGCGCGGACGCTGTTGGGTTATGTCTTGGAGACGGCCTTGTCGCGAAGATCAGCCGAGTGACCGGCTTCCCGATCGACGCGGGACGAGTCGGGCAGGTCACCGGCGGTAATCCGCGATTGATTACGACGCTCCTGAACGGGGGGTTCCTGCCGGTGCTCGCCTCGATCGGATTCGATGAAGAAGGTCAACCGCTCAACGTCAACGCCGATGCGGCGTCAGCGGGCCTCAGTCGTGTGCTGAACGCGTGCGGCCTGGTGTTTCTCACCGACACGCCCGGCGTGCTCGATCAACACGGAACAACGATCGCCACGCTTTGCCCCGGTGATATCGAAGCGAAGATTCAGTCCGGCGATATTCGAGACGGCATGATCGCCAAAGTCCGCAGCGCAGCATCGGCCTCGACCACAGCCGCGATTCCGGTCACGATTTCGTCGTGGCATGAAGCTGATGCGCTGAGAAACCTGACCCGAGGCGATCTGGTTGGCACACGCATATTACCCTTCAATGACCTAGCCCCCGTGATCGTTCCGGACGCCTAAGTAAAAAGGGGATTTCAACATGACACCAAACGCTCCCTCCATCGAACCGTTGGCAAAGGACCTCCTGTCGCTGTCACAGCTCAGTTGTGATGAGATCTCGCAGATGCTCGATACTGCGGCCGAGCTGAAGCACGACTACGGGCCGTTCCGAACCGCGCTGCGCGATAAGACGATGGTGATGCTCTTTGAAAAGCCTTCACTGCGCACGCGCATGAGTTTCGAGGTGGGATTCACGAAGCTCGGCGGCTCGGCCATCTACCTGGATCATCAACACAATCGCCTGGGCGAGCGCGAGTCGATCGGCGATTACGCCCGTAACCTAGAGCGATGGGTCGAGGTCATCGTCGCGAGAACGTTCGAACATGACACCCTCGTGCAGCTTGCCGAGGCGGCATCGATTCCCGTCATCAATGCGCTCAGTGATATGTACCATCCGTGTCAGGCGCTAGCCGATGCCTTGACCCTGCGGGAACATTTTCCCGATTTTGATCGGATTAAGCTGGCCTATCTCGGTGATGGCAACAACGTCTGCCACTCTCTTATGCTGATTGCGGCGAAGCTCGGCTTTGACATCACCGTCATTACGCCGCAGGGATTCACCCCCAAGTCCGAGATCGTCGCGCTCGCCAACGAAATCTCGAACGACACGGATTGTGTGATTACGTTGACGTCAGATGCATCGGCGGCCGCGGGTCACCATGCAATCTACACGGACACCTGGGTCTCGATGGGCGACGAGACCGAAGCGGCTCAGCGGCAAGCAACGTTCGCCGCGTACCAAGTGACCGAATCCGTGATGGGCTTGGCTGCTAAGAACGCGATCTTCATGCACTGTTTGCCGGCCCACCGCGGCCACGAGGTTGTCGCGGAAGTCATCGACTCACCCCAATCGGTCGTGTTCGATCAAGCGGAAAACAGAATGCACGCTCAGAATGCGGTATTGCTGCATATGCTGGCCGGCAATTGCGCGCCCCAACATTGCGACGACCGATCGCCGGAGCATGCCGGCGAGATCGTCCCTGGATAAAAGGATCAAAACCGCTATGTCCAAGAAAGTTGTACTTGCCTATTCAGGCGGACTGGATACGTCGGCGATTATTCCCTGGCTGATCGAGAACCACAGCTGCGATGTGATCGCGGTCGTCGGTGATGTGGGGCAGGGAGAACAAG
>JACZXL010000123.1 GCA_022571635.1 Planctomycetota bacterium | reverse complement strand
CCGTCCGTGGCGCCGACGGCGATCGCCTTGCCGTGCGATTTGAGTTGATACTTGCCCACCGTATAGTCGATGCCTTGCTCCTTCACTGCCCGCTCGGTCAAACCGATCGAAGCGATCTGCGGATTGCAGTACGTGCAGCCTGGGATCGAGTCGTAGTCGACGCCAAGCGTTTGGTGACCGGCGATCCGCTCGACACAGGTGATCGCCTCCTCGGAGGCGACGTGGGCAAGCCAGGGCGGACCAATGACGTCGCCGATCGCATAAATCCCCGGGACCGTCGTCTGGTAGGTCGGCTCGGCCACACCCCGGTAGTCCACCGTAATATGGTCCTTCTCGACCGCAACCCCCAGACTGTCATCAAACAGCCCGTCGAACCGTCCCTGGACACCGACCGCGACGAGAACAACCTCGCAATCAATCGTCTGCGTTTTGGATTCGTCGTTGACATCGACGATTGTGACCGTATGCCCGCCGTCGGGACCGGCCTCGATCGCCTTGACGGTGTGGGAGGTGTGAATAGTCATCCCCTGCTTGGCGAACACGCGCTGCGCCAACTTGCAAACATCGTCATCTTCAATAGGCAGGATTCGATCGAGAAGCTCGACCACGGTCACGTCCGTGCCGAAGGCATTGTAAAAATAAGCGAACTCCATTCCGATCGCGCCGGAGCCGACGATGAGCATCGACTTCGGCTGCTTCGGGAGGTTCATCGCTTCATATGAAGAGATGATCGACGTGCCGTTGCAGGGCGCGAACGGGAGCTGCTTCGGGGCCGCGCCGGTTGCGAGAAGGACGCGATCGGCGGTCAGGGTCATCTTCGGCTCGCCGGCGCCCGCGCCGCTGTAGTAGTCGCCGGTCGGCTCATGCACCGCGACCTGGCACGGGCTATGTGCAGTCTTACCACTGAGAATCACGGCGTGACCTTGATGATGGTCGATCTTGTTCTTCTTGAAGAGGTAGGCGACGCCGGCGTTGAGGGTCGAAGTGAGGTCGCGGCTTCGCCCGATGACCTTGGACCAGTTGAGCTTGACGCGGTCGAACTCGAGCCCCCATTGATCGCCGTGGGTCACGGCTTCACGGTAAACCTCTGCCTGGTGCAACAGGGCTTTGGTCGGAATACAGCCCCAGTTCAGGCACACGCCGCCGAGCTTGTCACGCTCGACGCAAGCGGTGGTCAGGCCGAGCTGTGCGGCGCGGATGGCTCCGACGTATCCGCCGGGCCCGCCGCCGATGACAATCAGGTCATAGTGCTTCGCTTCCGCCACGATTCATGATCCTTCCGGTGTTGAGTCGAGCAAGGCCGGGCATTGTACAGACACCGCCGATCGGCTGGCGAGCGGTGCATTGACGACCGCCCAGCGCCCTCCTAGCATCGGCTCTGTTTTGGCCGCCGTTGGGAGTCTACCGGTGCGAACCGCCGTCATCAGCGACATTCACGCGAACCTCGAAGCGCTGCAAGCAGTGCTCGATCAAATCGATACGCAAAACGTCGATCGCATTATCTGCCTCGGCGATATTCTGGGCTACGGTCCGAGCCCGGTCGAGTGCGTGGACCTCGTGGCCGAGCGATGTGAATGGTCGTTGATGGGGAATCACGACTTCGGCGTCCTCTACGAGCCGACCAACTTCAACGTTGCCGCCGAGCAAGCCGCGTATTGGAGTCGCGAGCAGTTCGACCTGGAGTCGGACAACGGCATGTCCGCCAAGCGGTGGGAGTTCCTCAGTCGGCTGCGGGTACGGGTGCTCGAAGACGATTTCCTGTACGTACACGGCACGCCGCGCCGGCCCATCAACGAGTATCTGTTCCCGGAGGACGCGTTGAATTCCCCGGTGAAGATGCAGCAGATCTTCGAGCTCGTAGATAAGTACGCGCTCGTCGGTCACACCCATGTGCCCGGCGTGTTCACCGACGAACCGGATTTCTACCCCCCCGACGATCTCGACGGCGTCTACAAACTTGACGGCGAAGACAAGGCGATCATCAACCCCGGCTCCGTCGGCCAGCCCCGCGATCTCGACCCTCGGGCCAGCTATATCATCATCGAAGACGATTGCGTTCGCTTCTTCCGACTGGAGTACGATATCGATGCGGTTGCCTCGAAGATCCGCGCCACGCCCCAACTGCTCGACTGGCTCGGTGAACGGCTCTACGAAGGTCGATAGAGAACCGTCCGCGTCGTAGGTCCGGCTTGGCTGGTTCCGCAACCGTCGATCCTTATACCTATGAATCCTCGCGCCCGCCGCATCATCATTCCGCTGGTAGTCCTGGGCTTTGCCGTTGCTGTCGTGTTGTCCGTGGCCTTTTCACCGCAACGAACGACACCGGCCACCGGTAGCGCCGCCCAGCCCAACGACGCTGAGTCTGCTCAAGCGCCGACCGACTCGGATCAAGAGGCGGTCGCCTCGAACCAGCCGCAAGACGCTTCGAGATCGGAGCCGGATTCCCAGGACGACCCTGATACAGATATCGGCGAGCAACAGACGACGGAGGTGTCGGCTGCACCCGCGGAATCGGCGGCCACCCTGCGGGCCGTCGCGCCAACTCCCGGCGCCGCGGTTCCGGGGGCGGGGGCGCAGGCGCTCGGCTCACTCGATCCGGGGGTAGCGAAGCTTTACATCGAGTTGACGCCGATCGGGGCCGGGATCTCAAACATCACCTTGTCCGAGCATTGGCAGACCGCCGCGGACAGCCGCCGCGCCGAGGCGCACTACAAGGCCGTCATGGCGGGTGACCCGTCACCCCCCGAACGGCCGCACGATGACAAGCGGTACGTCCTGCAAACAACGCAGCTGTTCAAGTGGATCGCCAAGGGTCAACTGCAGGAAAAGGACATCCCGGTTCTTGCGGCCGGTGCGATCGTGATCAACGGCCGGACCGTTCTGCTCAGTCAACAACAGAGCGTGTGGACCGAGACCGCCGAGGGTCGCTTCGAGACAACGATCGTCGACGAGAACGACGTAAAGATCGTGGACATCGTACGGCAGTTCCTGTACGACGGCGGGTACGGCTTTACGATCCAGCAGCGCATAATCAACCGAACGAATCAGTCGCTCGAGATAAAGTGGATCCAATACGGCCCCGGCGATCTTCGCCAGGACCGCTCCGCCTACATCGATCGCCGGCGGGCGCGCTTCGGATTCCTCCCGCTGCCGAGCTTTGATCCTGATCTCGTCAAGTCCAAAGACAACGATCTGCTGCTTGAGCGCTTGGACCTGCTCAAGAAGGCCAAGAAGGCCGTCGAGGCGGGGAAGGCCGGCGACCCCGTGCTAAAAACCGAACACTTGACCTTGTGGCCCAACGAGACTTCTCGTGAGAAGGGGTACGTCCTCGCATGGTTCGGCACCGTGAATCGCTACTTCGGGCTTACCGTCCATCCCATCCTCGATGAGTCGGGCCAAGGATCGAAGTCCCTCCAGGACATCGTCAGCGAAGTCCAGTTGCAAGTATCGGAGCTCGACGATCAACCGAAGATCGTTTTCACCGGCCTGTACAGTCCGGTTCGGTCAATTGGTCCGGGCGAGGAAACCGCGTTCGATCTCGGTGTCTACGCCGGCCCGCTCCAGCGCGACGTGCTCGGCGAGCAGCAGCCCTTCGCGGCGCTGGCGATGGACGGGCTGATCCTGTACCAGATGTCGAAATTCTGTGCGATCTGCACGTTCCAGTGGCTGGCGCACTTCTTGATCGAATTCCTCTCCGTCGTTCATGCGATTACGTTCGACTGGGGGCTGTCCATCATCATTCTCGTGTGTGTGGTCCGCACGCTGCTGCATCCCCTGACGAAGAAGGCGCAGATCAATATGCAGCGGTTTGGCAAGGTGATGAGTGAGATCAAGCCGGAGATCGACAAGCTCCAGAAAAAGTACAAGGACCAGCCGAAGAAACTGCAGCAGGAGCAGATGCGGCTCATGCGCGAGCGCGGGGCCAATCCGTTGCAGATGCTCGGCTGCCTGCCCATGTTCCTCCAAACGCCGATCTGGATCGCCCTGTATGCGATGCTGTATTTCGCGTTCGAGCTTCGTCACGAGCCGGCATTCTGGGGTTTCTTCCAACTGTTCTGGGGATGGCCTTTCCTGGCGGACCTCTCCAGCGCCGATCACTTCTTCTGGCAATTCAAAACACCGGTCCATCTGTTCGCCAATGTTAATGTAACGGGGCTCAACCTACTGCCGATCCTTATGGGCGTGGTTTTCTACATACAACAGAAGTACATGTCGCCGCCGCCCAGCCCGTCAATGACCAAGGAGCAGCTTCAGCAGCAGAAGATCATGAAGATCATGATGGTGGTCCTGTTCCCAATCATGCTCTATAACGCACCGTCGGGATTGACGCTGTACATCTTCACGTCAACCCTTATCGGGATCATCGAAAGCCGCTACGTGCGCAAGCACATCAGCGAGATGGACCTCGCGCCGAAGAAAAAGCCCAAGCCCAAAGTGAAGCGCAAGCCCAAGGATATGCAGGCTCGGGCGTATGCCGACGCCATCGAGCGCGCCAAGGCGAAGCGCAAGCCCCCGCCGAAACACTATAAGAAACGCTAAGGCTAAGCTGTCGGACCGCCGCGTGACGCGCGGCGCACCGCTGTGGATTCCTCCAGCACAATTCTGGCCGTTGCCTCACCACCTGGATGTTCCGCGCGCGGTATCGTCCGGATCAGCGGCGATCGAACCTTCGATCTGTTGGCTGAACACGTCGATGCCGATGTAGGATCGCAACGCGGCGCTCTCCTTTGCCGCTTGCGCGTCCCGTCCCGATTCCATCGGGGGCTTCGCGCTATCGAATTGCCAATCTTAGTTTTGTCGTTTCGCGCTCCTCATTCCTACACGGGCGAGGACGCGGCTGAGCTTCAGATGCCGGGCAATCCAATCCTGCTTCAGCGCGTGATTGACGAACTCCTGGCCACGGCGCAGGCGAACGGCATCGACGCCCGCCGCGCCGAGGCGGGGCAGTTCACGGCTCGAGCGTACTTCCATGGAAAGATGACACTCACGCAGGCGGAAGGTGTGGCCAGTGTGATTGCGGCTCAATCAGACGCTGAGTTGCGCGCCGCTCGGCTCCTCGCCACGGGGAAGCTCGGCCTGTTCGCCCATGCGCTCGGCGACGAGCTCGCCTCCGCGCTGGCCCTTGTCGAGGCAGGTCTCGACTTCACCGACCAGGAGGACGTCGTCCCCATTACTCCCCAGGACCTGCACAATCGACTCACCTCGTTCGATCACCAGATCGAGGCGCAACTTGACCGCGCGATCGGGATGGAGCGATTGGAGGCGATCCCCTGGGTCGTCCTGATCGGCGAACCAAACGCCGGCAAGTCCACGCTGTTCAATGCGCTGCTTGGCACGCAGCGCGCGGTGGTGTCGCAAATCGCCGGGACGACGCGCGATGTTCTGACCGAGCCGTTGCAGATCGAGACGGATCACGGCCCGGCCGAGGTGATGCTCGTTGATCTCGCCGGCGCCGCAGACGCCGTCGATGAACTTGACGAGCTGATGCAGGCCTCGGCCCGCAGCGCGATCGACCGGGCCGAGCTGATCCTGCGCTGCGTGCCCGCCGGTGAGCCGCTTGCGGCTTCGCGCGATGTCAATGCAGCTGAGGTCGTCCTACGCACGAAAGCTGATCTCACCTCAACGAAGCCAAGCGCAAGCGGTCTGTTCGTCAGCGCCGAAACTGGCGAAGGCCTTGACGAGCTTCGCCGCATCATCGCCCAACGACTCTCCGATCACGCCGTCAGTCTCGCCGCGGATGCGCTCGCGCTGCGCCCCCGCCATGAGGCGGCCCTGCGCGCCGCTCATTCTCATCTCACCAAAGCACGCCAATCTCTCAAAAAAGGGGACGGGAGTCTTTTTCCGCAAGACCTTCTTCAACCCGAGCTGACCGCAGCCTCGATGCGCCTGGCGCTGAACGAGCTATCACGGCTGGCCGGCGACATTACGCCCGACGACGTGCTCGGGCGAATCTTCTCAACCTTCTGCGTCGGCAAATAAACCCCGCATTACCACAAAAGGGGTCGGGAGTCGTTTCCAGGCCCTACATATCGCATGGATATGCTCGGATAGCGCGGTCGCGATCTTCGTCTTACGGCGACTGATCCTCTGGCTGCTTGATTGAAGCTGTAGCAACGAACGAATCACGAACGTCGTTCGAAGTCGGCGACGCTGAGCCTGATCTTCATCAGCGTGCTGGGATATCGTCGGCGAAGCTCCTGCTCGAGGCCTTGGCGTAGCGCGCGATCGAGCTCGTACTTGGTCGAGGCGGAGTCGCACTGCACGTGCCCAACGCCGCCGCGCACCCCCACGATTCGGCTGTGCCCTTCCAACTCAGCCGGCACCAGCTCGGACCACAGATCAATCAGGCTCCCGAGCCGGCGCTGCGTTCGGCGGGCATCATCGGCCATCGACCCGACGAGCCGGCCGATCGAGACCTCCCGCTCAGGCCGTTGCCGGTACTTGCGAAGCTGCTCGATCTGCGTCGCCGCATCGCCCACGCGCGAATCGTACTCGGTTCCGAACCCACGTGTGCCGAGGGAGCCGCCAGATTCCGCGCCCAGCATCGAGACCCGGCTTTGAGCCAAACGCGCGGCAACAACATCACGACTCTAGCCGCCTCGCTTCAAACCTAAAGATATCGTAAGATAGCCAACGAACGATGAGATATCGCAGCACTAGCACGAAAGAATGTTCTTCACACCCGATCATGCGGCCTTTTTGCTTGATCGTACGCGATCGAGCGGACCGCTACTTGCAATGGTCTGGCCATCGGTGGTCATTCTGACGGTCGCCCGGATCGAGCAACCCTCTACCAGACAGGACACGACGCGGGCACGGTCTTTGTTGGACAGGCGATTCATACTGATCATTATACTTGAGCGATCAAGCATTGTCAAGTGGAATGTCTAGGAGTCGTTGACATCTTTACTTGCATCCTAAGCCGACTTGGAGTAGACTTCAATGCATGAGCACCAACGCCTCCAAGCTATTCGACGACCGTCCGATTCCCCCAGGTGATCAGTTGCGCCTTCTACTGGACGAAAAGGGCTGGACGCAGGATGAGCTGGCAACGATTACTGGGCGATCCCGGCAGCACATCAACGACCTTGTAATGGGACGAACCGGGATCACGCCAGAGACGGCGATGGTGCTCGCGGCCGCATTCGGTAACAACCCGACCTTCTGGCTTACCACTGATACACAGTACCGCCTGTCACGAGTACAAGATGACTATGCGCACGTGCAGTATCACGCTCACCTGTTCGACATGGCACCCATCAAGGACATGCAGCGCCGCGGATGGATCAAGGACACGAAGACGATCACGGAACTCGACGTTGAACTCAAAAAGTTCTTCGGCGTCGCAACGCTCGATGAAGTTCCACAGTTCCCTATCTCAACACGCAGAACCGATCCATTGAGTGATCTCACGCCATCGCAAAGGAGCTGGTGCTTCCGTGCCCGTCAGATGGCAAAGGCGATACGTGTATGCAAGTTTGACGTGCCCCGTTTGGGTGCAGCACAAACTAAGCTTCGCGCTCTCGCGGCACACCGCCAGCAAGCAAGTGAACTACCCGAGATCCTCGGCGAGTACGGGATACGCTTTGTCGTTGTCGAACCAATCGCAGGGGCGAAGATTGATGGCGCTGCGTTCTGGTTGGATGAGACGTCACCCGTTATCGCAGTGTCGGTCCGGTTCGATCGGGTCGACGCTTTCTGGTTCACGGTGATGCATGAATTCGCGCACATCCGACACGGTGATGCAATCTCAATCGACACCGATCTTGCAGGTGAAGAGAGCATCCCAACGTTGCTCAAAGATGAAGTAGAACGGCGTGCGGATGAAGCTGCATCTGCAGCTCTTGTTCCACCGGACGAGTTGGAATCGTTTATACGGCGTCAAGCGCCACTTTATGCTAAGCCTCGTATCGTACAGTTCGCCCATCGAATCAAGATGCACCCCGGCGTCATCGTCGGGCAGCTTCAATATCTTGGTGAGATTGGGTATTCATCAAACCGAGAGATGCTGGTGAAAATACGTGACATCATCACGAGTACCGCGCTCACGGATGGTTGGGGCCAATCAATCAGCCCCAACGTGCTCTAGGAGTTCGGTCAATGTCGACCCGAAGGAAACTATCAGAGAACAAGATCAACCAGCAGATATGCGAAGAGTACGCAGAGATTTACGGCGTCACCGCTCTTGATCTGGATGATATAGCGGAATGGGCGATCAGGACCGGTCGTTATCATCCATTTCCAGTGAGTATGAAGGCCCGATGCAAGCGGGCATTAGCGCGTGGGCTACGGGCAGCGCACTTCACTGATCCACAGAATAGGGATGTGCGCAAGTGGCACGCGTATGCAGTCGAGCAAGCTGACGGTCAGCTTCGTTGGGAGTGGATAGACCTCCCAACCGCTGAACCAGGTCAAATGCGTCTCTCACTTGGATACGGGCGACGGCAAATTCTTGGCCACTGTCGACAGCACCAGCGGATTGTGGATTCCTACAACGACAATAATCTGTTCGGCGCCGATCTACAGGCCTATGACTACAACTTCAACCTCGACCTTGAGGAAGAACAATTCCCGGTGGATTACCCCGAAGAGCCGGGCGAGTCTTGATCACCGTCGTACCCCCAGCGTTTCCGTGCGGCCTTCTTCGCTATCTCGCTGCGCCTCTTCTTGCTGAGCTTCTTCGCCCTGGCTGGTCCGCCCTTCTTCCCGCCAAGCCGACCTAGAGCGACAGCGGCCGGGTTCTTCTCCGGCTTGGCTGGTTCCTCGACAGGCTCCACGTCATCCGCCACCTGGTCCACGATGGACTTGGCGATCTCGTTGGCGTCACGCTTGCTTGAGCGTTTAGGCATACCTCATTATGGCCTTGTCCAACGTGGAATGCCAGTCTCCAAAGACGTATTCTGATGGTTCTATCAGTGGGGTTTGGAATGAGCAGAGTATCACGCGCATACGGCCGAACGATGGCTGGCGTCAATCGTCGCCTGAGCAATCCGTTCACGCTGGGTGGATCCATAGGCTTCGTCGTCATGACCCTGGCGTTCGTAGCCATTGCGATCGCCCCAACGATGCGGGAAGCGACCCATTCGTGGCTAAGTTGGAAATCGTGGACTGCAGCATTCAGCGCTGGCTGGCTGGCGCTCATCGCCGCGCTGTACCTAAAGCTATCCGAGAGATTTGGCCGACATCGTACCCAAGGTAAAGAGTTTCGGAAACGTAGGCGCTACGCCAGCATGAGTCTCAATCGCGGGATCATTGAGATTGCTGAGGCTACCAAGGCGAACAAGACTGACTGGGAAGACCTACGAAGCGAACGAGCGAAGGTCCTAGCGTCGGCTGCCGCGGCTGCCAAAAACCTGCTCAACTTAGGGGAAAAGGAGCAGTTCGTGGCAACGCTCGTCGATTTTTCCACAGGTGATACAGGAATAATGAGGGTAGTTGCTCGTTCTACCAGCGATCGTGAAGTCGGGATAGAGTATCCGATCGATCGAATGCTAGCTTGGGATGCGATCAGAAATGGCGACGCAGCCGTATTGGATGATATCAAGGACGATTTACGCTGGCAGAATGTAGGTGAGCGACAGTATCGCTCCGTCATCGCGTTTCCTCTTGTACGTGATGGTAAAGCCTTTGGTGCCCTTGGATTAGATAGTGAAATTGCCTACGCCTTCTACGGTACAAAGAAAGAGCTTGCTGTTGAGCTACAACCATATCTTGCGGTCTTGTTGTTGACATACCCAACTGAGAGTGTATCCTGTGTCTGTACGTACGACCCAACCCACTACAAAACCACCTAGTTCGAGCTGCGTCATGGATCAGGACGATCGGGCTCGCTCAGTGCACCAAGTAGAAAAGATGCTGAGCGATCCGAGCCGTTTCATCATGGTGCTCAATATGATTCAGGACGGGAAGCTCGACTTTGATATTGCGATGGAAGCCCTAAACAACGTCGAGGAAGCTCCGAAAGAGCGATTCCGGCGTCTGTTTCTCGCGCTCCATGACACTCTCCTGCCGCAAGACTGATACCCGCCCGTTCCCCTAACATCAAACTGACCCACTACCCGATCATGCCGCTTTTTTGCTTGATCGTACGCGATCGAGCGACTTTTCGTTCGACACGTGTTTAGGGGTGGCGGCGGGTAGTCGCAGCGTGAACGCTGACCCCTCGCCGAGCTTTGTGCTGACCGTGATCGTGCCGCCCGCCGCCTGAATCAGGTGCTTGCACACAGCCAAGCCGAGCCCGGAGCCCTTTCGCGGAGCGTTCGGCCGGCCTTCGGACACGAAGGGTTCGAACAGTGTCCGCTCGATCGCAGGCGGTATCCCGGGGCCGGTGTCGGCAATGGTGATCTGCATCATGTCCCGGTCGATCGCCGAGGCGGTCACATACACCTCGCCGCGCTTGCCGCTCAGGGCGGTGAAGGCATTGAGCAGCAGATTGATGATCACCTGTTGGAGCGAGAGGGGCGGCATCTGAACCGCAAACGACGGATCGACGTCAACGTGGATCTGTATCCCGTCCTTGTCCGGCTTGCGCGCCATGCAGGCCAGCGAAGCGTCGACGACGTTCTTGACAATGGCCGGATCGTTCGTCCGTCCACTGGGCTGGGCGAACCC
>JACZXL010000122.1 GCA_022571635.1 Planctomycetota bacterium | reverse complement strand
GCCGGCCACGGCGCGTCGAACGTGAATGCGCGCCTGCCGCGCCATCCACACCGCGTTGCCGCGGCGGCTACACGGGGAAGGGTGGGTGCCATGCTTCATCCCCGGTCCTCGGGGTGAAGCATGCTTTGCCCGAAGAGGGTCAAAGCTTGGCACCCGTGCATGGAGACGGCATGAGGTGAGGGGTGAGGGATGGAAAAAACCCACGGATTGGTATCCGTGGGCGTTGTCGGGGAGATCTATTGTATTTGGATGTGTACGATTAGCGCTTGGAGAACTGGAAGCGTCGTCGAGCGCCGGGCTGGCCGTACTTCTTGCGCTCGACCTTGCGCGGGTCGCGGCTGAGGAGTCCGTTGCTGCGGAGGATCGGCTCGAGCGATTCGTCGTACTTTCGCAGCGCCCGGGCGAGCCCGAGAACGATAGCGCCGGCCTGACCCATATACCCGCCGCCGTGGAGGTTGACGTGAACATCCAGGCTTCCGGCTGTATTGGTCTTGTTCAGCACGTTCATCAAATCGTTGCGATCTCGCTCTTCGGTGAAGTAGGAATCGTACGGGCGTTTGTTGATCACGAACTTGCCGTCACCGGGGCGGATCCGCACACGAGCGACCGCTCTCTTGCGCCGCCCGGTTCCCCACCACCAGTGGCCGTCGGGCGGCGCACCGCTGGGGCCCGGGGCAACGGATGGCTTGTCAGCCTTGTCCTTGGCTGCGGGCGCCGCCTCAGCCTTCGCTGCCACCTTGGGCTTGCGCCGCGGTTTGCTGGTTTTCTTGGGAGCCTTGGCCGGCGTTGAGGTCTTGGGGTCGTCGGCATCAGCTGAATCAGGCGCATCAACTGCATCAGTCGCATCAGCCGCATCAGTCGGCTTGTCGTCGGCAGCCGGGGCTTGGTCCTGGGCGGTGGATTGCGATTCGTCGGCGGGGGGGGTGCTGTCTTTTTTGGCCATGGTGTTCGTAGGCTCGCGGCGCCTGTTTGGGGAACGTGTGTGATCGTGCGGACAGGACGACGATGTCCTGTCGCGGTCTATTCGTCGAGGCCGATCGGTTGCTGGGCCTGGTGTGGATGGTCGGGTCCAGCGTAGACCTTGAGCTTGGCGAGCATCTTTCGACCCAGCTTGCTCTTGGGCAGCATCCGGCGAACGGAGTTCTCGAGCACCACCTGAGGCCGGCGCTTCAGCAGGGAGCCGTAGGACTCAGCCTTGAGCCCGCCTGGGTAGCCGCTGTACCGCATTCTGGTCTTCTGCTCGGCTTTGCGGCCGGTGAGGACGATCTTCTGAGCGTTGGTGACGATCACAAAATCGCCACAGTCCACATGCGGCGTGTACTGCGGGCGGTGCTTGCCCATGAGGATCGTGGCGATCCGTACGGACAGCCGGCCGAGAATCTGACCCTCAGCATCCACTTGCCGCCACACCGGGGTGACGTCTCCAGCCTTGGCAAAATAGGTCTGGCGAGGCATCGCAGTTCCCTAATATCCATAAAGGAGCGACCCTCGGACCGGCCAAGGAGTCGCTGACCTGTCAGCGTAGCCGCCCACATGGACGTGTCAAGCGTTATGGCCGACGACGCCGATCTCCGACGTACGCGAATCATCGACCAAACCGGCGGGAGATGCCCGACGCCCGACGCGTCGGCTATGGCGGGCCCGGTGCGATAAGCTACGGCGTCTGTCCGCGCCGAGCTTGCTTTACCCCCTGAGCGTGAATCCTGATGGATTCCCCTTTTCAGCCGCAGCCAGGCGGTTCGCTCCAGCCTGCCGAGGATTGGCCGACGCCGAACACACCGCGTCGAGGCCATGCGATCATCGCGTGGATCGGCATCGTCCTCGCTTGCGTTGTGGCCGTGTTGATGCACCAGATCCCTGACCCGGCGCTCACGTCGGTCGACGGGGACGATCCGATTGGCGTCGTTCAAGCCAGGTACTTGGTCGGGTCGGGCCAATGGTTCAAGGATGACCGCGAATCGCTGAACAGGCTCTACGAACAGTCTCAACGGCTGCTGAACGTCGGATCGGTCGGCCAACGCCAACGATTCGTGATCCTTGCGGCGGAGTTCGCCGGGGCAGAGGAGGCAGGACGCGTACTGCGGGAGCTTGACGCAGACCTGGCCGACCCGCCCCTCGGCGATCCGCCGGAGCTGACCGAAGCTCAGGCCGACGTCCAGACTCTGCTTCACGCGCTGTACGGTGTTGACGCTCGCGGCGATGAGCATGAACTGGCGCCGGTTCGGCTGACCGATGATCAGCGGGAGCTGCTCGTACAGCACCTTGGATGGTTCGGGCGGCTGGCGCTTGCGCCGCCCGAAGCCGAGGAGCAAGCTGATCGGAAAGCGGTGCTCGCGCCCGCGTGGAGAGTTTTGTTGCTGCTGCTTGTCGTGGTGGTGCTCGGCGTGCTTGCTGGGTTTGCCGGTTTCATCGGTCTGGTGGTGACGGGTGTCCTGACGATCGTGGGCAAGGTGCGGTCGGGACTCGTCGCCGGCGCCGGACCACACGCAATCTATGCCGAAACATTCGCCATCTGGATGTTCGTTTTCTTCGGGTTGCAAGTGGCGGCGGGTTTCGTCGTGACGGCTTCGGGGATGCAGGCCCACCAGTTCGCGATCGCAGCCGGCGCCTTCTTCGTCTCGCTGGGCGTGCTCCTGTGGCCCGTGCTGCGCGGTATCCCGTGGCGACAGATCAGGACCGACATCGGTTGGACGCTTGGCCGCCGACCGGTGCTCGAACCGGCGTTCGGCGTCGCCGGCTACGCGATGACCCTCCCGCTGTTAGCCGTCGGTCTGGTGTTCGTGATCGTCCTTATGATGATTCAAACCGCACTCGCTGGACCGGTGCCGACGTTTGCGCCTACGGGCGGTCCAGCCCACCCGATCATTACCGATCTAGCGCAGGGGCATTGGTGGACGAAAGTTCAGGTGCTGTTCGTGGCCGTTGTCGCTGCCCCGATTGTCGAAGAGACGATGTTCCGCGGCGTCCTGTACCGGCACCTTCGCGATGCCAGTGCTCGTATGGGGATCGTCTTGAGCATCGGGCTCAGCACGTTCATCAACACCTTCGTGTTCGCGGTCATTCATCCTCAAGGATGGGTGGCCATGCCGGCGCTGATGGCGTTGGCGTGCGGATTCACCCTCATGAGAGAATGGCGGGGCACCGTGGTCCCCTCGATGATCATCCACGGAATCTCCAACGGCTTGGTGATGACGTTCTTTATACTCCTGATCGTGGACTAAACTCTTCCTGAGAACTCCGGACTTGCGGTGACATGCCGATTGAATCGCGATCCCACCGACTTTTCGGAGATAACCGAGAGCGCCGGGGCCGGCTCGACAATCATAAACTCTTATGTATCAATATCTTACAGTCATTTGCCGAGGCATTCGTGAATCGCAAACTCCCGCCTTGCTCTTTGGCCGGTGCTTAGCGCATAATGGTCGGTCCGGCGGAGCCGTGCTCATGACCAGGTTCACACACACCATCGTCGTCGCCCACGCCGTCATTCTCCTGGGGAGCGCCGCCGCGTCGGCGGATCAGAACACGGTCGGCTCAATCTCCTCACCTCACCTTACCGCGTCGCAGGACGCCGGCGCCGATCGCGCGGATGCCCGGGCGTTCTTCCAGTCGCTGGTCGATCGCTACCGTCGGCTGGTCGCGTATGAGGACGTTGCCGACGTGGTGCAGATCACCACCAGGCCCGGCGAGGAACCACAGCGCGTCGAGACCCGCATCGCCGCTACCATCCAAGACAACAAGCTGCGCGTCGAAACGCCCGGGTCGCAGGTGCGCGACGGCATCGGTCTGGACGTGCCCCTCAACACCAGCCCGGCTATGGACGCGTTCGTCCAGAAGTACAACCTCTGGATTGCGCCGCATATGGCCCTTCGTTTCACCGACGAACCGCTTCAAGACTTCCGACTCGGCGTCGATGAGGGCTTCACGCCCACCAAGGTCGAAACGGTGACCATCGATAACAAATCAATGGTCCATCTACAGCTCACCAGTGGTGATGGGCTCAGTGAGGACTACACCGCCAGATTCGATCTGTACGTCAATCCCGAATCGATGCTCATCGAACGGATCGAAGGTGAGCAACGGCTGCCCGATGGCGCCGATTATCGCACGACGCTCGACATTACGCCGATCAGGGCCGACGAGAGCCAAGTCATTCCCTCGGACGATGCCGACATCGACCAAGAGTCGGCGGATAAGATGAGTCACGTTCCACCGGGCCGGTCTATCGCGTCGTTCGGCTAAGAAAGTGCTTCATAACCGGCGGATGCCTGGGGCGAGGCGTTGCGCTTCACAGCCGGGCCGGCCGGCGATCCATCGCGGGCACGCTGTGCTCAGCCCCCGCCACCTGCCTATTGCCGTAGTATTTTCCTGTGGAGCGTGCCGCGAGCGGGGCCGGATACCGGAACGGCGAGGCGAAAGTGACACATGACCAAGACGCTACGACCGTTGACAATCCAGAAGATCCACCGCTGGGCCCGCGCCGAGTACAAGCACACCGGCCGCTGGCCGACCGCGGCCTCGGGGCGTGTGCGCGCGTCGGACGAGAAAATCACGTGGGCCGCGCTTGACACGGCCTTGATACTCGGTTTTCGCGGCCTGCGGGGCGGATCATCACTTTCCAAGACGCTCAACAAGATCCGACCGCGCCGCAGATCGGCGAAGTACTCACGGTTGACGATCAAACAAATCCTTGCCTGGGCTGACACCCATTACGAACACTATCGTCGTTGGCCCACGTCGCGATCAGGTCCGGTGCGCGGTGCTCATGACGAACTGTGGCAAGCCGTCGACGGCGCCTTGCAAAAAGGCAGCCGGGGGTTAGCAGGTGGATCCTCACTCGCACGGGTGCTGGTGAACTACCGCTCCAAGCAGTGGGAAAGAAGCGGTCCTCGCCTGACCGTTACGGAAATCCTCGACTGGGCTGACCGGCACTACAAACGCACCGGCACATGGCCGACACACAAAGACGGGCGGATCGTGGGCACAAAAGATCGAACGTGGAATTCGATTGACAAGGCGTTGAGTCGTGACAACTTCGGGCCGCGCGGCGCCCTTACGCTTGCCAGGCTGCTCGCCAAACATCGCAACCGGCGGAACCTGAGCGACCTGCCGAGTCTCACCGACAAACAGATTCTGAAATGGGCGGACACGCATTACCGCCGCACCGGTGAATGGCCCAAGCAATCTTCAGGCCCGCTTCTGAATTCGCCGGGCGACAACTGGCGGGCCATCGACATGGCCATGCGCCTGGGAAATCGAGGCCTGCCCGCCGGTTCATCGATTGCGATGCTCTTGGCCAAGCGTCGTCGTAAACCCAATCTCGCCGACCAATCAAGGCTGACGCTGAAGAAAGTTCTCGCGTGGGCGGACGCCCATTACCGCCGTACCGGCAATTGGCCCACGCGCTTCTGCGGCCCGGTGCGCGGGAAGCGCGGCGAGACGTGGTCGGGGATCAGCGAAGCGCTCCGCTACGGTCGGCGGGGACTGCCAGGCGGCATTACGCTTGCCAAACGACTCGCTCGGCATCGTCGAGCGCCGTATCGGGCCAAACGAAGCCGGCTGACCGTCAAACAGATTTGCCAATGGGCCGAGAACCACTATTGGCGAACCGGGCGCTGGCCGAGCCACGCCTCCGGACGAGTTCGCGGTGTGCGCGGCGAAACCTGGCTCGCGATCGACAGCGCCTTGCGCGAAGGGTTCCGCGGCATGCCCGGCAACAGCTCGCTGGCAAAGTTCCTCGACAAACACTTCGCGTCGTGAAGCCGGCAATGCTCATGCACGCCCGAGTGGTAGCGAATCGCAAGAAATGATTGCGGCCACGAATCACGCCGCGCGGGAATCTCAGCCACTTGGCGCCGTGCATGCCCAGGAGGCCCCGTACGTCCAGCATATAGGCCACATCCTCTGTCTTTCAGTGACAATACATCTAGAAACGACTCCCGACCCCGTTTATGGGATGTCGGGGTGATAATGGGCTTGGATCGTCGTCGCCTGCCTGGCAAGCTGGATCATCTGACGACCAACCGGAGGAAGATCCGGGTCCGCAGGAATGTTTGTGGCGATGAAGAATGCGGGCTAGCGGATCGACAGCGTCGGTTGGACGAACTTGCCGGACATGGTGGCGATCGAGATCTGTGCGGCGAGGTTCTTGCAGAGCCGATCGAGCTCCTCGGCCAGTTGCTCGTTGACCTGCCAGTTCTTCAGCGGCTGGCCGTCGTCGCAATTGGCGCGCAGCTCCATGTGGATCGGCACGGCCCCGAGGAAGGGCAGGCCCATTTCCTGGGCGAGCATCTCCGCGCCGCCTCGGCCGAAGATGTCGTAGGTCTTGCCGTCGTCGCCGACAAAGTAGCTCATGTTCTCAACGATTCCCAGCATTTCCACGCCGAGCTGCTGGAACATCTTGACGGCTCGACGCGCGTCGTCCCGCGCAACCTTCTGCGGCGTGCAGACGACGACCGCCCCCGTCAGCGGCAACAGTTGCGTCAGCGTCAACGGGACATCGCCCGTGCCCGGCGGCAGATCCACGATCAGATAGTCCAACTCGCCCCAGTCCGTCTGCGTCGCGAGCTGTTTGAATGCGCCATGCGCCATCGGGCCGCGCCAGATCAGCGGCTTGTCCGGCGGCACCAGCTTGCCGATGGTCATCGCCTTGATCCCGTGCACTTCAAAGGGCAGGAGCGTATTGCCGCGGGTTTTGGCCTGGATGTCGTCGAGTCCGAGCATGGTCGTGAGCGACGGGCCATAGATATCGCCATCGAGCAAGCCGGTCTTTGCGCCGAATTTTGCCAACCCGACGGCGAGCGTGACGGCGATGGTTGACTTGCCCACCCCGCCTTTACCCGCGCCGACGGCAATGACATGCTTCACATCCGGCAGAGGATTGCCGTTATCCTTAGTTCGCTGGTTGGCGCTGCGGACATCGGCGGAGAACTCCACGGTAATCTCGCCGACCGGCTCTGTAAGTTCTTCACCCTTGCTTCGGACGGCCTGCACGATGTCGTCGCGGATCTTGTCCTTCAGCGGACAGGCCGGCGTGGTGAGCTCGATGTCGATCGCCACGTCCTTGCCGTCCACGCGAACGTCCTTGACCATGTTCAACGTCACGAGGTCTTTGTGAAGGTCCGGGTCCTTGACGGTTCGCAGCGCGTCGCGCACGTGTTCGTTGGTCAGCGGCATCGAATTACCTCATTACCCCCATGCTCCCCAGGGAGGAACATCATACGCCCGTGCTTGAGCAATATGCGCCGGTTCGGGGCGTTGGACGATATAGTGGTGAATGAGTATGGGAGCTGGCTCTATGATGTACTACCAAACGGTTTGGATTGTATTGCTCGCCTTGAACGGTTCCGCCGCCCTCGCCCAGACGACGCAACCGGCCGGGTCGGCCAAGGAGGAGGCGGCTGAGCAAATCCCCTCCAAAGACCTCCTCGCCGGGCCGAAGGTGGATGATGATGCGGCCCGCGAGAATGATCCGCAGTTCGGCGGCGCGGGGCGTGATCGGGACCGGAACTCGGCGCCGCCTCGACAATGGTTCGGACTATTGAGAAAGTTGGACGTCGACGAGGATAAGGCCCTCGAAGTCCGCCGGCTCGTTCAGTCTTACCAAGAGGCAGTCCGCGCCCATCAGCAAGCCAACGGTCAGCGGCTGCGGAAGTTGCAAGGTCAGGTCCGCGAAGCCCGCGGGGCCGGGAGGGACGTTCCGGTCGAGGTGCGCCTTGAGTTGAGGAAGCTGCGCTCTCTCGCTCCCAAGCCCGCTGCGTATCAGGCGAAGATTTGGAGCCTACTGACCGAATCACAGCAGGAGACGATGCGGGCTGGATTGGCCCAGATCCGTCAGCGCATCGCCGAGCGGCGGGCCGGGACCGAGCGGAACCCAGACACCCCGGCGATGAGCCGTGACCGCCCGCCGCGGTCCGACGCCATGTCACCAACGGATCTCGACGATCGTGCGCAGCGGCGCCTTCGGTTCCTCAGATCCCGTCAGTCACCACAGATCAGCCCCGGCCTTGTGAAGAATTGAAGGTGATTTCGACACGCTCCCGCGTAACCCGGATGGGCCGCTGCCGACGAGCACGTCCGAGATGACGGTTGGGGCTTTGCGATGTGTGGCTCATCCATCCGATCGGTATCCTGGTAGATCCTTGCATCCTCATCGGTGTCGTTGCTGTGTTCGAGACACCGTCCAGAACTTTCGCCGTGTGATGAAGCTGACGGTCAGCGATCCCAAGATCGGTCGGTTATGAAAATTGTCCAGTACATGTGGAGGATAAAACTGGAAGATGGCGGTGTTGTCCGGGCCGTACTCGATCTGTGTCGGGCCCTGGCACATCGCGGGCATGACGTGACACTTCTGGCCGGCGATTCTTCAGATGTGCCTTCGGCCTGGCGCAGCGGCAGCGACGGCCTGCCTCGTGTTCACACCCTTCAAGGGCGATCCGGGCCGCTTCCGAGACTAACGCAGCCGGCAACGCTCGATGCGCGACGGATCATCCAACAAGCGGATGTCCTTCATCTGCATGTGCCGTGGGATCCAATCTGTATTCAACTGGGTCGGATTGCGCGTCAAGCAGGCGTCCCGTACCTTGTCGGCATCCATGGCATGTTGGACGACTGGTCGATGAAGCAAAAGGCGTTCAAGAAGCGTTTGTATCTCGCAATCAAGGGGCGACGGTTCCTCGAACAGGCGGCCGCGGTCCACTGCACAGCTCAAGCCGAACGTGAACAGTCCGAAAAGTGGTACCCAAACGGTCGCCCGGTTGTGTTGCCGCTCATCTTCGACCTTGAGGAGTATATTGACCTTCCCGGGCCCCAACTGGCGCGCCAAGCCTTTGCGTCCGTGTTTCCCAGCACCGACGAGCCGGTTCTGTTGTTCCTGAGCCGGCTGCATCCAAAGAAGCAGGTCGATCTGCTGATCGAAGCTGCCGGTGAGCTGCGCCGACGTGGTGTTTCGTTCAAGCTGCTCATCGCCGGAACCGGTGACGAGCCGTACGAAGCGCAGCTTCGGCAGCTTGTCAAGGAGCGCGCGCTGACGGAGCAGATCGCATTTGTCGGGTTCGTGACCGGAAAGGAAAAGGTCTCGCTCTATCAGGCCGCGCACCTCTTCGTCCTGCCCACGCACCAGGAGAACTGGGGGTTCGTGCTCTTAGAGTCGCTGGCCTGTGGTACACCCGTGATAACAACCAAAGGTGTCGACATCTGGCCCGAACTTGAGTCCACCGGCGGGGCAGTCATCGCCGATGCTTCACCGGATGCGATCGCCGATGCCATCGTGGCGTTGCTGTCCGATGACCCGAGGCGTCAATCGATGGGCGTCAAAGGGCGAGACTGGGTCTTGCGGAACCTCACGGTTGAGCGCGTGTTGGATCGCTATGAACAGTTGTATCGTGAGATAAGCGCACGCGACTAGGCTCTGTCTGAGAGGTCGGTGGGACGGGCGTCTCGCGCGTCTGAGCGACCGTGACGCATGGCCGAGGTCCCGATTGAATCGAGATGTCACCGAAAGCGGAAGCCCAGAGTTTTCCGACGGAGCCAAGGTTGCCGCCCCCTTAGGGACCTTTCCCTTGATAACGAACCGTCAACGTGAGCTGATTTGTGTGCGAGGTCGGCCTTAGCCCGTAGCCCGACGCTTACGTCGATTAAGCACCCGAGAGTACCCCATGTACAACACAAACATGAGGAACGAGACGGAGACTAAGATGATTTGAAAGACTTGGTCATCACTGATTATCGCCATCAATGTTAACATGATGAACATCCAAATGACTCCAACCTGGTTCATGAAATTTTCCTTCGTTACGTAGTTGACCTTCCTTTCATCTTCCATGGCTTGTTCCTTCCGTTCGTACTCAGGGTAGAGATTGTCGAGTTAATCCTGCATAGAAAGCAGTTGAACTATATGTGTTGGTCCTCATCACGTCACCACTCACGGATCGATCCAACGGTCCAAAAAAGTGTCCCCAAGCTGTCACCTTATCCGACATTTCCCATTAGACCTTCGCCCGGCTCCACGGCCCGCCTGTCGACCTCATGGCGCATCACCGGATCGACGCTCAATCGTTCGGCGTCATTCACATCTTCGTAGCCGGCCAGCCGACTGTAGACCGACTGACGCAGCAGCGCCGTCATGCCGTGCTGAACGTTGCTGCCGGTGCGGAAGTCGAACAACTCGGCTGCGCCCGATTCCGTCAGCTGCGCCGCTTCATCGAGGTTACGATAGGGGAATAGGCCGGCGTCCAAGCTGATCGTTGCGCCGTGGAATTTCAGCTTGATGGCGCGGTCAAAACCTACCCGCAACGCGTCCCGGCGTGTTTCACCGATCGGGTTCCTCGCTTATTCGGTGCTTCGAGGTGCAGACGCACAGCAGTTTACAGGGTGAACGCCATCTCGGTTGCTCAAGAACGCCGAGGTCATCTGGGAAATCTCGCCTTAGAAACTATCTCAAAACCGGTGGCACGGGCGTCTCGCCCGTGCAAACGTCTCGCCGTGCGAACGTAGCGCCATGATCAAGCGTACGGGCGAGACGCCCGTACCACCACAACTGGGGTTCTGAGATAGTTTCTTAGTCCCATCGGAAAACACCCTTGCGCCATGCGTAGACGTAGGCGATGATCGACGTCGCGATAAAGAACATGATCCGCCCCAGAAAGAGCGCCGCCTCGTCGCTTTGGGGAGCGAGCTTGGCGAACGTCACCGCCCACGGATAGAGAAAGATGATCTCGACATCGAACACCAGGAACGTCATCGCAAGAATGTAGAACCGAACGTTGAATCGCTTGCGGGCGCTTCCGATCGGATCCATCCCCGATTCATACG
>JACZXL010000121.1 GCA_022571635.1 Planctomycetota bacterium | reverse complement strand
CTCCGCCTCCCGCGGCGGTGAGGCTCCACAACCGCCGGCGGGCTTCGTTGATGTCGTGGGTGAAGTCCCAGGCTTTGGTCTCGAACTCGTCGCGCCGATCTCGATACCCCACGATCCCGACGCGTAACGACTTGACCACGTCGCCGAGGAAGAGCATCATGTCGTCGATCCCGCCTTGAGCTTCGGCGAGCTCACCGGACATGCTTGCGGTGCAGTCAAGGCAGATGGCGAGATCCACGTAACGTTCGCTGAGCGTGTCGATGTAGGTTTCCAACGCCGCAAATCGTTCGGGTTCAAGCCCCGCCAGAAATCCGGGCGGCGGCGGCGGGTCGGTGGGGGGCGGAACGGCGTAGGCGGGGCGAACCTCGAAGCGGCGCCCGATCTTGCGCAGCCATTGTTGCCAGCGAAAATGCCGGCGGAGATCGGGTGCGCCGGTCAGCACGGCCAGACGGGGTGACAGCGCCCCGGCATTGATCCGACGCATGCGCAGGATAATCTTCCTTGTGGTCTCGGCGGCGAGCTTGGCGAGCGCCTCATCGCCGCTGGCAACGCCGAGTTCGGCGGCCAGCAGTCTATCTTCGAGGTTGTTGGCGCGGGCGAGAAAGCGCACGCCGCGGCCGAGCCGTTCGAGATCGAGTTTGTAGCGATGTCGAAGGGCGGTCCGCAGGACGCGCGGCTCCGGCTCGGTGGCGAACCAGTGTTCTTCGGCCTCAACCTGTCGTCGGCCGAGCGTTCGGGTGGCGAAGGCGCGGACCTGCCAGGCGTCGTCGCTCAGCAGGCGCTGCAACATGTGCTGGGTTTCCCGGCAGCCGTATCGTTCGAGTCGCATCGCGACCAGCGCTCGCCGCGGCCACGACTCGCCCTCCAGAAGCGCGTTGATCGTTTTCTTCTCGACCCGCGGCGCATCAGTGAGGTTCGGTCGATCCAACGTCGCCGTCGGTTGCGCGAAGAGTTCGCGGGGAGCGAGGGCTGCGGCCAGACCCGCCAGCGTGATACAGGCGATTGTCCTCGCCAAGTTGGTCCTGGCGTATCGCATACGACGATGCATCATAGCGTAGGGAAGGCCCGGGCCTACCGACAAAGTTGCAGGTACAGGTCGTAGAACTCGTCGAAGGCCGGCCACCACGGCTCCTGGAGCGTCGTGTGCATGATCGAGGGCACGAGCTGGTCCGGATCGGAGAGTGTCACTTTCCGCCCGCCGCCGTGCGTCGCGATGTCCTGGAAGGCGGCGGCGGTCATGGCGTTGTGATGTTGCACCTCGGCGCGGCGTTGCGGGGTTACGAATCGCTTGAACTCGTCGGCGATCTCCATCGGCACGTGGACGGCGTGAACGGTGAGCCCTTCGTTGCGATAGGTCTCCACGAGGTTCAGAACCTTGTAGACGTCTTCATCGTGCGGACGGGCGTCCCCGACGAGGATGATCTGCCTCGCCGCATTTGGGTTCCAGTTCAGGTTGCCGCACGCGGTCAGCCCCTCGAGCACCGCTTCGGGGAGGTCCGCTCCGCCTGTGATCCGCAAGTTGAACAAGAAGTTGCGGATCGACACGACCTCGACGGTGAATCGATGTCCTTCCCATATCGGCTTGTTGTCGTGGTCGCGGTAGGCCACGAACGCCAGGCGCATAGTCTTGGAGATATCGTTGAGGAAGAGGATGAGTCCGTCGACGCCGACGCGTGCTTCGTTGATCATGGGGATCATCGAGGAGGTGGCGTCCATAACGATGACGAGGTCGAGATCGCGCTGCCGAAGCGAATCGAGGTAGTCCACGAGCCTCGCGAAGGTGTCCACGCTCATTTCGCTGACAAGCGGCGGCCCGGCGAGCTTCGCGCGGGCGCTGAAGGCGCTGAGCGGGGGGAACTCGACCTTGCCCTCCTGTCCGTCGAGCCACGCATTCCATTGCTGAACGTCGGTCGGGGCCCTCGGCAGGCCGAGCAGCGCCGCTAATCTTCGCGAGACAACCGCGGCGACCGTGTTGTTCATGTTGCGAATGAGCGTTACAACTCGTCCGGCGGCCTCGGCTTGCACCGATTCGATCTGAGATGCGGCAGCGATTTCCAGTCCGAGGACCAGATCGTCAACGTTCTTTGTCTGCATCAGCTTCGTCGCCAGCGGCTCAACGACGGCTTCGTCGAGCGCCATCCCATGGCGAAGGGCTGCGCGAATTACATAAGCGGCATCCTCATCCGGAAGTAGGTCTGCCTGCGTTATCGTGTAACCCATGCGCAACGCGTGGCGCAGCGCGAAGCAGCGCACCTGCCAAGCCTCGTCACGGATCAGATCATGGACGAGCTGTTGGACCTTCTCGCCGGCGTAGCGTTCGAGCCTCAGCAGGCCGAAGACGCGGATCGGCCAGTCGGCGGCGGTGAGGTATTGCTGGAGGGCTTGGCGTTCGCGGCTGGGGACGGCGTCCCACCGCACTTTGCCTGGGGGCGCTGAGCTTACTGAGACGGCCGGGGGAGGTGATACGGCAGCGACGAGAACGCTCAGGACAAGAGTGCGGAAAGTGATTCGGTGCATGCGGTGGGGTCTCAAGGCCTGGGAAAGATCAGCCGGCTCCGTTTACCAGGATGGGGGGCGTGCACGCTCCCGTCAATCAATCCGCAGTGGGCAGCGAGTTGTTCCCTCGTCCGGCCCGGGGATCGTCATGCGGCTGAGGGACCGTCTAGGCTCTGTCTGATGGATCACCGGGTTGCGCTCATCGCTTGGTGGGACGGGCTTCCAGCCCGTCCGTTTTGACTGTTTCAGACGGGCAAGTCTCCATAGGCGACTCGCCGAGGCGAGATGCCCGTCCCACTATCCAACAGACAGACCCTAATCGCCGTGCTTTTGGCGCAGCCGCGGGCTGGTGAGCAGCAACAACTGCACCCGCTCGAATTCGTCGAGCACCTCGTCGAGCACCGCGCGGACCGGGTCGGCCGGCGGTTCCGCCACGACCGTCACACCTCCATCGGGTAGCTGTTTCCTGGCCATCGCGCGGTAGCGGCTGAGGGTTCGATCCCCGAAGACGGCCACGGGCTCGAAGTCCTCAGCCATGAACCAGGTGACGGGCACGCGGAAGCCGGCGTTGATCTGGGCCTTGGTGATGAGCGGGGCGTGTTCCTCGCTGCGAGGGATGAACCGCAGGTGAATCCGGTCGGGATTGGCCTGGGCGATGCGAGCCATGGCCGAGCCTTGCAGCGCGCAATCGCCGCACCAGGTACCGGTCATGCACAGCACGTTCATCTCGCGCGCGAATGACTTGACCAACGCGTCTTGCTGATCCGTCAGCGTCAGCTGCGCGTAACGCTGATCCCACGGCGGGCGATGACCCTCCGGCTCGGCCAGGGCGACGAAGCCTGCATAGTCGACGCCTTGGTCGAATCGTGCGCGAAGAGTGTCTGCATCCAGAAGCATGGCTGATGGGGCATACTACCCGAAGTAGGCAGGGGAGCGGTCCGTGGCGTTCTGAGCCGCGCGAGTCCTGGTGGGCTTAGTTCTCATCCGGCGGTGTGGATGGCTTCGGCTTGAGCAAGGCCTTGACCGCCTCCGGTAACGCATAGACCGTCTCGTCAACGGTGTTGAACTCGACCGAGTCGTAGGTCAGGCTCAATCGCCGTGTCTTTGGCGCAATCTCGTACTGAGCCGCAGCAGAATATGGACGCGCTCGAATTCGTCCAGCCAATCCTGGAGCGTTGCTTGGAGCTCATCGGTTGGCGCCGGCGCACCCGGAAGCGGGCACGAAGCGCCAAGTTGTTTGGCGGCCAGCGCTCGATAGCGCGTCAGCGTTCGATCACCTCGGACCGAGACCGGCTCGTAATCCTCGGCCATGAACACGACCACGGGTACGCGGTGCCCGGCGTTGATCATCACCTGCTGGGCCAGGTCGAGGTGCTCGTCACGGTCCAACCAGCGCAGCTCGACACACGCGTTGGCCTCGGCGATGCGCTGCAGGAGCGGGCCCTGCTGCACACAATCCCCGCACCAAATGCCCGAGATACACAGCGCCTTGACGTTCCGTGCGAACCCGGTCACGAGGCGCCGCTGCTCGTCGGTCAGTTGGACCTGCTCATAAATCTTGTTCCAGTTTGCCGCCTTCTCGCTGTCGGTCGCGAGATACGCGTCGTAGTCGAGCGCGCCGTCGAATTTTTTCTTGAGGAAGGCTGCATTCATGGTCGGTTGGAGTCGTTCGTGAGCTCCAGTGGGAGCGGCCGCTCAGGGTAGGCCGGACAACCGCCGATTCCAAGCGGGGGACTCGCTGGGCGGAGGTCGAGGCGTTCCAGACAAGCTTGGCGTCAGGTGATAGCAGCGGATGCCAAGATCATCCGGGTCGCTCCACTTATTCCGGCATGATGGTCCATGAACGCTAGGAATATATCACTGTGGCGACTCGACGCTGGAAGAGAACCCCAAAGCCGATATTTTCTGTAACTACCTGGCGGTAGGAGGGTTGTGCTTTCGGAGAAGGGGTCCGGGGCCGGCTGGCGCCAAGGTCCGGCGCGGTATTGATTCAGCTGGCCCGGAGCGTGCGAGACTGTTCGGGCCCCAATGACCCGCCGGACTGGCGGATGACGCGCCCGTAGCATGGTCGTGATGGTCGGATTCGACGAGTCGGTCGTGCGGCGGATTGGCCGCCAGCCCGGGCGGTGGTTTGTGGGGTTGTGCTGCGCACTGACCACGCTGTGGCTGGTGAGCGGCTTGATCGGCTTTGAGCTTGAGCGCAGCGCGGATATCCCGCCGGTACCGGAGGCGATTCCCTATGCCGATTTCCTGCCCGGCGGTGTTCGATACGACAGCGCTTTCAAGTTCGATCTTGATCCGCAGCACCTGCCGAGCTTCGACCCCACCTTGCAAGATCCGTTCCCCCTTGTCCACATTTGGCCTACGGCATCGGGTAACGGTCGGCTTGTGGGCCAGTTCTTTACCGTGAAGGGCGTTTACGGTTGGCCGAAGCAGTGGGTCAGCTGGTCGCGCGGCGTTACCTATGACGTCACAGACCCAAGCGAGCCGTTCGACC
Organism: Planctomycetota bacterium; assembly: GCA_022571635.1. GTDB lineage: Bacteria > Planctomycetota > Phycisphaerae > Phycisphaerales > SM1A02 > JADFNO01. Next base: position 5,835 of record JACZXL010000121.1, on the reverse strand, counting down.
GCGCGCAAGCGCTGCCCGAGTTCTGGGTGGATATCGTCCGCTGGGAGAACACGCGTACGCACTGGATGATCAGGAACGCCGACCGCTCAACATACTGGAACGTTCACTGGGAACGGAATCGGATGCTGCTGTGGGCGCTGTCGATCGAGGCGCTGGCGGGTTTTGTGGTGTTCGTTATCTGGATGAGGTACGTGCTGGTGATCCGCCGCCGGTTGCGCCGGGGCCTGTGCCTCGAATGCGGCTACGATCTGCGGGGAACGAAGCCAGGCGATGTCTGCCCTGAGTGTGCAACCGTACGTGGGCAACCTGAGCAGGCGAAGCCGCGCCGGCTCCCCCTCGTCCGAGTATTCGTTGTCGCCTGGTTGCTTCTGGTTGTGGCGTCGTTCGTGATGGGCCTTTTTGTGGTTGACCGACGCCAGATGCCGCCGCTACAGGAGCGGCTCGCAGAGCTTGCAGCGGAAGGAAGCTCCCGCCCGGCACATCTGATGCTCACGTTTCGCGAGCATGGGTGGCCCTTGCCGTTCCTGACGGTTTGGGATTCGCAGTCCTACCAGTGCCAGCCGGGTCAATGGCCGGTTGTCCTTGATGCGAACGTGCAGTTCGATGTTTACGCGGACTTTGAACGCATCCAATGGGAGCTTCCCAACGATGATCCCACGGTGGGCACCGTCGTGGACATCACCTGGCCGTTCGTACTTGTCCAAATGGCAGCGTTGCAGCTTGCCGCGGTTGGCCTGACTTTCGTTGTCGTATTGGCCGTGAAGCTGCGCCGTCGGGGTCAGTCAGTGACGAGCGCCGCCGCGATGGAGTGATGGACAAACAGTCGCGGCTCACCGACCTGGGACTGACGGCGTGCGCTCAGCTCCTATGTCGCGGCGCAGCGGTTGGGGCCGGCTTCGATATCCAGCGGATCGGCGTCCCCAAGATCGGATTTCCCCTCGTTGATGCTGATCACGCATTCGTGGCTGGGCGGCTTGGCGGGCAGGCTGGCCAGGATCGTCGCCACGAACGAGTCCTCATCGGCGCTCAGCAACTCGACGCCGGCCTTGATTTGGCCGAGCGTGGCGCTCACCGGTTTGCCGTTGAACCCAATCTCCGAGCCCGTATGCGCGGGATAGATCTCGATTGACTCGGCGAGGCTCAGCAGCCGGTCGTGAAGGCTGTTGTAGAGCACATGCGCGCCCGCCTCAGCGCCCGCATCACCTTTTTCGAGATCGGGTCGGCCCACACTCTGGACGAAGAGCGTGTCCCCGGTGAGCAGCGCCTCATCTTCAATGAGGTAGCACGTGCTTTCGCCGGTATGTCCGGGGGTTGAAATGGCCTCCATCTTCAGATCGCCGATTTCGATCGTCTGCCCATGTTCAACGGAGGTGTAGTCGAACGTGACCCGCTGATTCCGCGGAATGAGCAGCTCGGCGCCGACGGCTTCGCAGAGCGCTCTTGCCCGCGAGAAGTGATCGGCATGAACGTGTGTCTCCAACACCGTGGTGATCGTGAGGCCTTCGCGCTGCGCGATTTCCTGGTAGACCTCGATTCCCAAGGAAGGATCCACGACCACCGCTACCCCAGCTGAACCGAGCAGATACGACAAGCAGCCTTTGCCGTGCCGTCGCAGTTGAATGAAAACCGCTTCCGGACGGGAGCGCAGCGCGATGCGCGCTTCGGACCAGGCGAGACTCCAACCGCGCATGCCGCCGATGAGGCTGTAGGAATCTCGCCCGAGCGACTCGAGCACCTGTGCGGCTTTTTGCGACGTGATTCCGGCATTGCACACCGCGACGACCGGCCTGTCCTGAGGAAGATCTTTCGCCGCGTGCTGAAGCGGCGCGGCGTCGCCGGCTCGAAGCGAAGCGCCAACCGGGATGTTTCTGCTCCCTTGGATATGCCAACTCGCAAACGCCTCCGGTTCCCGAACGTCGATGACGGTCACCGGCGAGCCGGACTCGAACATCTCGGTGAGTTGTTTGTTGGTGATTTCCTTCATGGGTCAGCCTCGGCGTTTGGGGTCGCAAGAGGTACGGAACCGGCGATCGTACTCGCCGCAGATACATGGCAGGCCGATCGAGCCACGAAGCGTAGGCTACAACTGCTTCACGGCCTTACTTATCGCCGCGTCCATCGCCTGGCGGCGCGTGGCTCCCTCGGCCCGGGCGATCGTCGCGCCGGGGTCGGCATTGGCGACTTGGCAATAGTACGCGTCGCCGAGCCGGTACGACGTGATTTTCACCGCGACGTCGTTGATCCGGCGCTCTTCAACCTGATAGTCCTGCGCGTTGGACATACATCAAGACCCGCGCTGGACCGGAGCGCCGACGAGATTGCCCCACTCGGTCCACGAGCCGTCGTAGTTGGACACGTTGGGGAACCCCAGCAGGTACTTCAGCACGAACCACGAGTGGCTGGAGCGCTCGCCGATGCGGCAGTAGGCGATGATGTCCTTGTCGGCGGTTACGCCCTTAGCCTCATAGATCTTGTTGAGCTCATCGACGGGCTTGAAGGTGCCGTCCTCGTTGCAGGCCATGGCCCAGGGGATGTTCGCCGCGCCGGGAATGTGCCCGCCACGCTGGCAGGTTTCGGGCAATCCGGGCGGCGAGAGGAGTTTGCCTGAGAACTCGTCCGGCGAGCGGACATCGACCAGCGCCGCATTGCCGGCGTCAAGCGCATCTTCGACTTGGCGACGCAGCGCCCGGATCGTGTTGTCCGGGGCGCTGCACGTATACGTCCTTGGAGCCGGGGACGCAGCGTCCGTGGTCAGTTCGCGGTTCTCAGCCAGCCATTTCTTCCGCCCGCCGTTCATGATCCGCACGTCTTGGTGGCCGTAGATCTTCAACTGCCAGAACGCCCAGGCAGCGAACCAATTGTTGTTGTCGCCGTAGAGGATGATGGTGGTGTCGTTGCCGATGCCGCTGTCGCCGAGCAGCTTCTCCAGGTCGGCCTGGCGGATGATGTCGCGCTGCACGGTATCGCACAGCTGCGTCTGCCAATTCCACCCGATTGCGCCGGGGATGTGGCCCTGGCCGTAGGCTTCGGTATCGACGTCAACCTCCACGATCGCCACGTTCGGATCGTTCTTGTGCTCGTTCACCCAGTCCGTCGAGACGAGCGTGTCTGCATGAGCGTAGTCGGCCATGAGCTTCTCCTTACTTTCAACGCAACCACAACAACCCTAGCGACGTTCGTTGAAAGCGCCGCCCCGGGATAACGAGTCTGCCTGCCGCGTCTGTTCCCGCCCAGAGAACTCTCGGACCTATCGACCCCATGGTACGAGCGTCTCGTGGCTTGGCAAGTTCCGGCCGTATCAGGAGATATATGCACAGATGAACGCAGAACGCAGATTGATCAAGTCCTCGGAGCGGGCCGTCCCGATTCCATCGGGAGCCCCCTCGTTTCTCTATGGTCCAGATTCCCTTCATTTTCCCCATTCTGTTCTTGATTTGGCCCGGGATTGTGTTATGCAGACGTAGTAGACATGTCTTTGCAGTTCGCTTGCACGAATCACGCAGCCGGGAATACGTATTCTGATCGGGTGGGGCAAGAGCGAGCTCTTGCACGGGTACGCGGCTGATTGGCGAGACGGACCGAAACGGAGGTGAGCAACAGGAGACAACGATGAAGACCCCGCCAAGTCGAACCTCACTCGCCCCGCTGATTTCGGCGTGCGCGGCCGCTCTAGCCGTGTCTACAACCAGCGCTCACGCCCAGCCGTGCGGGGGGTATGAAGTGACGGCGATCATTCAGACGCCGGTCGATTGTGGGTTTGGGTTTGACATCACCACGGGCCTGGGGCTGAATGACGACGGGGCGGTGGTGGGGTTCTACTGGTGCTCGGGCTGGGAGCACAAAGAAGCCTTCGTCTGGACGGCGGAGGAAGGCTTCGTCACCCTCGAACGTCCCCAAGGCGTCGTATCCGCCAGAGCTGTGGACATAAACGATGAGGGCATTATTTGCGGCACCGTCGTGGTATCCGGACTCGGCAATCGAGGCTTCGTCTACGGCTACGAAGGCGATCAGTTCACCATTCTCGGCACACTGCCCGGCGGGAATTGGTCCGAAGCCCACGCGATCGATTCGGCCGGCGAGATCGTGGGATTCTGGGGTGACACAATCAACGGCCCATCGCCCCTGGCCTTCATCTGGCGCGACGGCGAGATGATCGACATCCATCCGGACTTCGGAACGCTGAAGAGCGAAGCGAACGGCCTCACTGATGACAGCATCGTAACGGGCTGGATGGGCACTTCTCCGTTGACGGATGCTCGCGCTTTCATCTGGGACAATGGCAAGGTCACGGAATTACCACCGATTCCCGGGGGGTTTACGAGTCAAGGGATCGCCATTAACAACCTTGCGGATATTGCAGGTCGAGGACTTTTGATCGATCCTCGAACGGATGAGTTGGTCGCTCGGGCCCTCGCGCGGATCGATGGTGAAATGATCGTCCTGGGAACCTTGCCCGGCTACCCCGACTCCTTCAGCACCGGAATCAACGATGATCGAACGGTCGTGGGCTTTGCCCAGACGAACTCGGCGCGAGCCTTCGTCTGGACAGACGGAGTGATGACGGCGTTGAACGATCTGGTTCCTCCGGAACTGAGTTTGGACATGCACGTAGCCCGTGCAATCAATGAGGCCGGTCAAATCGCCGGATCAGGGACCAACGAGTTCGGCGATCCGGTCGCTGTTCTTCTCACCCCGATAGAAGGGCCGCCCGGAGATCTGAACAACGATTGTCAAGTCGGGGTGAAGGATCTACTGATACTGCTGGGCAACTGGGGGCGATGCGATGATTGTGGGAACTGCCCAGCCGATCTCGACGGTGATTGTGTAGTTGGTGTGACCGATCTACTTATTCTGCTGGCGAACTGGGGATAGGACGTAACCACAGATGAACACAGATAAGCACAGATTGACGACGGGAAGATAAGGGGGAAGATAAGGTGTCAGGATGATTTGTTTGAGTCCTTGCGTGGGCGTCCGCGTGGCTGGAGCCGCCCCCTGCCCCGGATGTTGCAGGGCGGGAAGATAAGGTGCGGGAAGATAAGGTGTCAGGATGATTTGTTTGAGTCCTTGCGTGGGCGTCCGCGTGGCTGGAGCCGCCCCCTGCCCCGGATGTTGCAGGGCGGTAGACCAGCAGAGGCGCTCGCCGCCGGAGCCGCGCCCCCGGACCCCCGGAAGCGACCAGCGCACATGAACCGACCCCTCCTCCCAGCCCCCAGCCCCGCCCCCGGAACATTTCCCAGGGGCCGGGGGGGCTTCTTTTCGCGGCGGGGCGGTTGATCGCAGTGCGCCGCGCAAATCATGACGACACGAAGGCGAAGCGAACCCAAACAGGTCGGGTGGTGCTTGTGCCCTGACGATGCACTAGCCGGTTGCGCAGATCGGCGGGAACTCGCTAGGCTGTCGCCGACGATCGTGATACCAACTTGGGGTGCCAACACTATGAAATTGAGCATATTGACAACGTTGCATTTCGTGATCGGTTTGGTTGGCGTGCTCGGACTTGCCGGGGAGGTTCCGGCCCAGACGACGGGAGGCGACTTAGGCGGGACCCGCGGGGGCGCAGACCTGAGTTTCACGGTCTCTGCCGGGGCGGAGAGCGGCATGAAAACCGACGTTCAGGGAGGGGGCGACCTCGACGTGTTCCGGATGCGGTTCGGCGTGACGGGAAAGGCCGGACTCACCCGTGACCTGGACCTGGCTGTGAGTGTCGGCTACGGGCTTGACCTGTACGACTTCTCTGGCACCACTCGGCTGGGGGGCATCGATCCGTGGGAGAACATTCACACGCTGAGCATCGCGGCCCTGCTGAGCCTGGATATGAACGACGACTGGACG
>JACZXL010000341.1 GCA_022571635.1 Planctomycetota bacterium | reverse complement strand
ATTCAAGTCGAGTGGTCGACGGCCGCTGCGCACGGAGGCGCCCCGGCCGACTGGCGTGCGGGAAAGATTGCCGAGGTGCAACAGCTGCCGGTCGTGCGCAAGGCGATGGAAATCTTCAACGCGGACGTCGTCGATGTACAGGATGCGCCCCAACCGTCTCCGGCCACGCCGGATAATCCAGGGAGTCATGACCATGTTTGAGGGGATGAAGGGAATGGCTGGTCTCGCCGGTCTCATGAAGGACCTGCCGAAGATCAAAGCGAAGATGCAGGAGGTCAAGCAGCGCTTGGGCGAACGATCCGTGTCGGCGGAAACCGGCGGGGGTGCCGTCCGCGTGACCGCCAACGGTCTGTTGCGCGTGGTTTCCGTACACATTGATCAAGCACTGCTTTCGGGGTTGATCGATTCGGCGAACCCCGATGATCGCGCCATAGCGGAAGAGCTCATCGCCGGCGCCGTGAACTCCGCCATGGAAAAGGCGCGGCAGATGGCAGAGGAAGAAGTCGCCGGCGCTGCGGGCGAAATGGGTCTGCCCATTCCACCCGGCGGTCTGGCCGGGCTGATGGGATCGAGCACCGCGCCGAGTGGTCAACCTTGAGCGACTCCAATCCCAAGCGGCGCACCGCGAACGCCGGACCAGCGTCGGGCCGGGCGCATCCCGAACCCGTCGAGCGATTGATTCACGAACTCGCGAAACTGCCGGGCATCGGACGGCGCAGCGCCGAGCGCATGGCGTTCCATCTGCTCACGGCGACGCCGGAGGATGCGATGCAGTTGTCGCAGGCGATTGCCGACGTCAAGCAGAACGTGCGACACTGTCGAATCTGTAACAACCTGACCGACGGCGAGACGTGCGCGATCTGCTCGAACCCGAATCGTGACGCCTCGATCGTGCTGGTCGTCGAGCAACCCAAAGACGTGATCAGCCTGGAGCAAACCGGGATGCATCGAGGCGTCTATCACGTGCTGATGGGGCGGCTGGACCCGCTGGGCGGCGTCGGGCCGGAGGCGCTGACGATCGATGCGCTGGTGAAGCGCGTCGATGATGCAAAGTGCAACTGCCAAGGGGTTCGGATCAAGGAGGTCATTCTTGGCTTGAATCCGAATCTTGAGGGCGACACCACCGCCCTGTATCTCGCCGACCAGCTCGCCTCCCAGGAGGTTTCGGTGACGCGATTGGCCCGTGGGCTGCCCGCGGGGTCGCAATTGGACTACGCTAATAGCGCGGTCCTGGCCGACGCCATCCAAGGTCGCCAGCCGATCGACCCGGAACATTGAGCAGAGCTTGCGGTGTATACCGCCCGATCTACGGCCCGCAGCCGTAGTTCGCCCAGGTTTCAGCTCCCTAGCCCCGGCCACAGCCGATACTATTAGATAGATGAACCAGCCGTAGGGTTCGTAGCCCCACCGCCGTATCCTCCTAACTCCTGACTCCTGACTCCACCCATGCGATTCGAGACCAGCCAACAGATGCAGATGGGCCAGCACATGAAGCTGGCGCCGCGGATGATCCAGTCGATGGAGATCCTGCAGATGCCGATGCTGGCATTGCAGGAGCGCATCGAACAGGAGCTGGAGTCCAACATCGCGCTGGAGCTGGTTGAGCCCGAGGCAGAGACGGAGGAGACCACGGCTCAACGCGAGGACGATCGCCTGGCCGAGCGCCTCGATCAACGGGCGTTGGTCATCGGTGAGGAGAACACCACCAGGACCGACGATTGGGCCCGACTCAGCGAGCTCGAGTCCGGCTACCAGGAAGCGTACGAGAACGAGTATTCGTCCAAGCGCTACACGCGGCCAGCCGGGGACCAAGAGCGCGACCGCAAGATGGATGCGTTTGCCAATCTTCCCGCCCGAGGCGAAAGACTCACCGAGCAACTCCTCCATCAGTGGACGTTCATCGAGGTGGAGCCCGACGTCGTTGCGGTCGGAAAGATTCTGCTGGCCCATGTCAACGACGACGGTCTGCTCGGATCAGATCTCGAAACGATCCTGGAACAGAATCAGCACGTGCCCGGTCAGGACCTTTCGCTGGAGCTGCTTGAGCGCACGCTCGACGAGATCCAGCGGCGGCTTGATCCGCCGGGTGTGGCCGCACGCAACCACCGCGAGTGCATGCTCCTCCAAGTCGAGCGCTTCATGATGGAATCGGACAGCGACCCGGGCTGGTCGGAGGTTCGCCGACTCATCGCCGATCATTACGACGATCTGCTGCAGAATCGTCTGCCGAAGATCGCGCAAAAGACTGGTTTGTCGTTGCCAGCGATCCAAGAGGCGATGACGTTGATGCGCAAGCTCAACCTCAGTCCCGGGCGCGACGTTGTGGACGAGGAGGTCCCGCCGATCATTCCTGACGTGGTCGTGGAGTTTGACGAGGAGCATGATCAATACGTAGCCGCGCTGTGCGACGGGCTGCTGCCGGCGCTGCGTGTTTCCAAACAATACACGAAAATGGCCAAGGATAAATCGACGGAAAAAGCGACGCGCGAGTTCGTCACCACCAACGTGCGTAACGCACAGTGGCTGATCGAGTCGATCAACCAGCGCAAGAACACGTTGCTCCGAGTCGTGAACGTCGTTCTGGCCAGACAGCGTGAGTATTTCGACCATGGACCGCAGCACCTGCGGCCGCTGCCGATGATCGAGGTCGCCGATCATCTCGGCGTTCACGTGGCGACGATGAGCCGGGCCGTGGCTGACAAATGGATGCAGACGCCGCGCGGGCTTGTCGTGCTTCGCAAGTTCTTCTCCGGCGGCACCGCGACCGAGTTTGGCGAGGACCTTTCGTGGGAGGCGGTCAAGGCCAAGCTCAAGGAAAT
>JACZXL010000120.1 GCA_022571635.1 Planctomycetota bacterium | reverse complement strand
CGACCCCAAATGGCGCACGCGCGCGTAACCGCGCGATTGGTACCATTTGGCCCGTGTAGCCGCCGCGCCCACGCGGCGTCGCGGAGCGAATGAAACCACAGATCAACACAGATGCACACCAATTGGTAAGCCCACTACGCTCACCTGCGAGCCGGGTCGATCGACGTGCACCGGCCCCCGCCCCAGGAAACGTCACCTGTCCCGTTTTCTTCCTAGCTTGTGCTTGGCGTAGTGACGCAGGATCGCGGCGCGACCCAGCGAGGTGAAGGTCAAATGGGAAAGGTCGGCTAAGGGGCTTGATAGCCTTGGTGGGCAATCGGGTGATACAATTCGATCATGGACGACCTGTTCAGGGTTTCGGGGTTTGGGCTGGGGGTGGTCGGCCTTTGGCTGTGCTACTGGTTCCTGCTGGCTGATCGGGCTAAGGGGCGGAAGCGATGCCCGAAGTGCTGGTATGACATGTCCTTTGCTGACAGTCTGCGCTGTCCCGAGTGCGGCCATGATGCGAAGCGTGCAGCCGATCTCTTGAAGACCAGAAGGCGGTTCAAGGGCCTGTGGCTGTGCCTGCTGGTGTTCCTCACCGCGGGTTTTCTGTGGATTCAACCCAAGGTTCAGCAGAATGGTTGGGTGTCAGTGATGCCGAAGACGGCATTGATACTTTGCCTTCGGCTGGAGGACAATCAGGCTTTCTTCGCGGAGTTGGACAGACGCACGCAGATCAATGTCAGCGGCGAGTTCAATACTTATTTCCCTGGCATGTTGGTGACTGACCCGGAATCGCTCTATCAATGGCAATGGGGACTTGTTGGCAACGCATGTGTAGAGTTGAAGAAAGGTGATACTGACGTCTTGGATCGTCAGTTGCTTTTGCTATGGCTGCATCGCGCATCCACCCATGTAATTGGTGAGGATGCGGAAAGGTTCTTTCGTGCAAATCTGTCGTTTCTTGAAGATGCCGATCCGGGTATCCGAAGGGCCGCTGCGATATTTTGCGCTGATGCGCGGTCGCCGGAAATTGCATTGGAGTCTATTCGCCCATTGCTGGACGATCCGATTCAGCAAGTGCGTGTAGGGGCCGTATCGGGCTTGCGATTGCTGGGCCGCTACAGCCCAGCTCCCGTCCCTGTACTCGTTGAGGCACTCAAGCATGACGATGGAGAAGTTCGTGTGCATGCCACTGCTGCGCTTGGCTCTATCGCAGAACACGGCCAGGAACCGACGGAAGTATTTGAGACGCTTGTGGACGTTTATCGCTCAGACTCCGAGGTGCGAGTTCAAGCACAGGCGCTGGGCGCTATCTGCAAATTTGAGTCACAGCGAGAGCGAGCCTATGAGTTCATGCGAGAGGCGTTTTCGAGTACTGAATCCGCCCTGCGAGAAGAAGCTATCTCGTCACTCACCAGCATGGATCAGTTTGATGAGGCCTTTGATCTTGAATTCGCACTCCAAGGGTTGAATGACGAATCTCCAGATGTGCGTTTTTACGCTGCATGGCTACTCAATGAACGGATATCAACAGATTCGCTGAGGCCTCATCAGGAGCTTCTCCGTGAATTCGCAAAGAGCGACGATGAGGATGTGCGAGGGGCGGTGAGGAAGCATCTGGGGCGAATGCAGGATGCAATCGAGGATTGATTTCAGCACTGGGGCGGCGTTGTTGCGGTGATGAGCGCCTATTGACCGTCGACCCGCCGTGGGCGGCGGGGCTAAACGGGTCGGAACTTCCTACCCCTGCCGTCCCGAGACGTTTCGACGTTTTGATGTTTCGGCGTTTCCTCCCGGCCCTGCGTGTTTCAAAACGAGCGGTCAGCGATCTTGAAGAAGAAAGACCGCGACCACCGGTCGCGGCTTTATGCTCGCTCCTCACGCTCGCGGTACACTTCCCACGATGACCAGCGTGCAGACTCAACCAGCCGCTACCGAGACAACCAAACCCGGGCCGTTGCTTGAGGTTGCGGACTTGGCTGTTTCGTTTGCTACGGCTGATGGAAACGTACAAGCCGTGGACGGCCTGAGCTTGACGATCCACCCGCAACAAACGTTCGCGCTGGTGGGTGAGTCCGGTTGCGGAAAGTCCGTCACCGCCCTGGCCATCTTGCAACTGATTCCCCAGCCGCCGGGGCGCATCGAGCGCGGGTCGGTCCTTCTGGATGGGCGCGATTTGTTGCGCTTGAGCGAGAAGCGGATGCTGAAGGTGCGCGGCAAAGACATCGCGATGATCTTCCAGGAGCCGACGACGAGTCTCAACCCCGTTTATACCGTCGGCGATCAGATCGTCGAGGCGATCCTGCTGCACCAGGATGTGAATAACAAGGAGGCGGCCGAGATCGCGATCGCAGCGATGCACGAGGTCGGCATCCCAAACCCCAAGCAGCGCCTGCGCGCCTATCCGCACCAATTCTCGGGCGGAATGCGCCAACGAGTGATGATTGCGATGGCGCTCGCGTGTCAACCCAAGTTGCTGCTTGCCGACGAACCGACGACGGCCCTTGACGTCACGATTCAGGCGCAGATTCTCGAGTTATTGAAGAAACTCCAGCGTGAGCGGGGCATGGCGGTGATGCTCATCACCCACGATCTGGGGGTGGTGGCGGAGAACGCGGACGTGGTTTGCGTCATGTACGCCGGGCGCGTCGTCGAGTACGCCAATGTGTTTGATCTGTTCGCCAAGTCGCATCACCCCTACACGCGCGGGCTGTTGGCGTCGATACCCAAGCTCGGCGAGACGAAGCATCGGCTGACGACCGTCGACGCCGTTGTCAACGACCCGCAGGAATACAAGAAGCTCCCGGAGTACCAAAAAGGTGTTGTGCCGTGGTGGCCGACACTGCCGCCGCCGGATGATGTCGCGCCATCTTCAGGCGGTGATGCGTACGTTCTGCACGAGATCGCGCCGAACCACTGGGTCGGCTGTTGGCGGACGGCGTACGTAGCGCAGCATCCGAGCCCTCGGCCGGACATCGTATTTCGCAGAGACGCTCGGCCGGGGGTCGCGCGATGAATCGCGCGCCTTCATGCGGATCCCAAGTGGTTTTCGGGCTTTTGTGAGGCGCCGCGGTTTACCGGATGGCGTTTGTGTTATTCGCCGGTGGTGGTATGGGCGGCGGTGGGCTTGGGCTCGGTGTCTTGTAGGATCGCATAGGCCAAGTGCGAGAGGCAACTGTTGATCCGCTTGAGGTGCGTCAGCAGGTCGAGGTAGATGGCGCTGGTTTCGTAAGCCTCGGTAAGTCCGGCGTTGAGACGGGCAAAGTGCCGATCACGCAGTTCGTGTTCGTACTGGTTGATCCGCTCCTTGTGGCGTAGCAGTTGTTGGGCGAGTTGACGATCGCCGGTGGGAAAGGCGTTCTCAGCGATAGTAAAGTTCTCCCGCACCTTGTCGTAGAAATCGTCGAGCTCTTTTTCGCCGTCGTCTGAGAACGACGCGCCGAGTCGGATTTTTTTGAGAACCAACTCGCTGATGTTCTTGTCGATGATGTCGCCGATCGTTTCCAACTCGCTGAGATAGCGAAGCTGGCGCATCTGCTCGTCAGCGTCGAACTGCTCAGCCTCCTCGCGGGCGAGTCCCGTGAGAAACCGTTTGATCTCGGTATCCAACAGATCGACCTGATCATCGCGCTGCGACACTTCGCGGATGAGCTGCTCGTTGTTGGACTTGAGCGCTTGCCAAGCGTCGCGCAACATGCTGCTGACGATCTCGGATGTGTGCATGATCTCGCGCCGGGCCTGACCCATGGCCAAGGCCGCGCCGCCGATCGGGCCTCCGGTGATGTACCGCGGCCCGAACGCGCCTGGTTTTCCGGGCAGGGGCGTGGGCACGAGATGCGCCAAGAGGGACGAGATAAGACCGATAGTCGGCAGGCCGACGATCGCGACCACGACGTTGTAGCCGGTATGGAGTCCGGCGACGGCCAAGGACATGGTGTTCGCGTTGGGCTGCGGGAGGGAGTCGCCCATGAGTTGAAGCACCGTCAAACCCGCGGCGGCGACGATCACTTTCAGCAGGAGGTTGGCTAATGCGAGGCGCCTCGATTCGACAAGCCGCCATCCCAGGATCAACGTGGTCACGGCAAGCCCGACGTTCGCGCCCAGGACGATGGGGGCGGCCATCCTGAAATTGATCGCGCCGGCGGCGCCGAGTCCGATGACAAGTCCGATGGTGGCGGTGCTTGATTGCAATACCAGGGCGAGCACGGCGGCGAAGCAAGCCAGCAGCACGGCGTATTGTTCGAGCTTGTCGAAGTTGATGATCGACCCCAGGCCGGACTCCGAATCAAACGAGCCGGCCGAAGCGGCTTCCATCATGATGCGGATACCAAGGAAGATGAATCCCAGCGCCAGGAGGACTTGTCCGATGCCGCGGCTGCGCGGACCTTGGGTGAACTGATAGAGCGCGACGCCGACGAGAATGATGACCGGCGCCGCCTGTTCGAATCGAAGGGCAATGAGCAGGACCATGACGGTGAGCCCGATGTTCGCACCGAGCACGCTTGCGAGCATTTGCCGGGCGGTCATGTGACCGGCTCGGACGGTTTGTACGGCAAGCAGTGAGATTGTGGTGCTGGACGGAGCGACGAGCGAGACGGCCACGCCCGCGAGGAACGCCCAGCCGCGCTTCGAGGCGAGACGTTGCATCCAAGTTCCCAGCCGCTGCCCGAACAGCCGGTCGAGCCCCTTGCGCAGGTACCGCACGCCGAAGACGAGCAGGGCCACGCCGCCGAAGATGCTGAGGATGTTGACAAAATCGGACATGGCCTGTTTCTACGTCGGCCGTCGGCGCGGGCGGCTGCGGATTATTAGGCATTTTCTGCGGCCATGGCCGGTGAGCGGTGCCACAGGGGTTGCGCCGTTCGTCTCAACCGCCGTCTTGGGGCATGACCCGGCCGATGAAGGCGATGTCCTTGCTTCCCGTGTCGGAGCGGAACAAGACCATCGCATAGAGCATGCCTTCATACCCACGGCGCGGCGTCAAACGGACGCGGTACGTCGTGATATCGCCCTCCTTGCGGCTGGTCGAGACCAGCTCGGCGTCCGCGTCCGATGATCCGGATTGGACGGCGAAGATGCGCACGTTGTTCTCGTTGACGATATCGATATCGACTTCAACCGGCACGCCGGCGTGAAGCGCTCCCAGCTGCGCGATGTACTCCGGGAACCGCCAGTCGCGTTGTCGCCAATCGGGGTCGGCCTTGAGGCCGGTACATTCGTGGCGGACGCGCATGGGAAGGATCGGGCAATCGGGATGGTCGGTTTCGATCACCCACCACAGACGCATGCCCTGGCAGTTCTCGTCGGTGCGCGGCGGGATGTTCCATTGGACTTCGTAGGCGTTGCGCGGCTGGTCTGTCTGCGGATCGAATCCGTCCGCGTAAATCGGCGACTCGCCGTTGGCGGAGATGATTCGGAACGGCCGGCCGTCAACGGACTCGACGCGGGTTCGGCCGGTGGTTACGCCCTTGAGCGCATCGACATACGGGGGTTCGGCGCGGACGGGCATGGCGATCATGCCCTGGAGATTGATCTTGGCATGGGCCTGCCGCCCGCCGTACCTGAACACGAGCTGGACATAGGCGTTCTTGACGCCTGGCTTCGTTGGAGCGCTGAACGTCGCGGAGAAGGGAATTGATCCGCCGGGCGGAATGACCGTATCCGTCAGGTCCTGCGGTAGGGTGCAAGCGCATGAGGGTGAAACTTTGATAATTGTGATGGGTATGGCGCTGGTGTTGTAGAGCGTGGTGTTGACAACATGGACGGATTTGGGGCCAATAATGCCGAAGTTGAACCCGCCGGGTTCGACGCGCAACGGACCGGCGATGATGGGCGCGAGGGGAACGGTCTTGGCCGGGGGTGCAGGCGGTGGGCTGACGGCCGGGGCAGGTTGGGGCGGAGCAGATTGCGTGGCGACAGGCGGGGGATCGGATGACTCAGCGGGGGTGTTGGGGCAGCCGACAAGCATGGCCGTGACCGCGATCGCCGCGACTGGGGCCGATCGCCCGAAGCGCCGGTTCACCGGTTCGAGAACAGGTGTATTGTCGTGGTACGTCATGGCAACGGCTCGGACTCGAGGTTGGCGGACTCACCCGCCAGTTTCTTGGCGACGTACTTCTTGACCCACGTCTGGAACGACTTGCCGGCCGCCGGATCCTTGCCGCCGAACTCGATTCTCGCAATGTCATTGCCCCGGATTGTCACGCGCTCGGAGCCGTCCTTGGGTATCAGCCGAACTGCCGATTGGGCGAGGCTCGCCTGTGAAGTGCAATCAAAGAGATAGCCCTCGATCGTCTCGCCGGTCGATCGGCGGGTGATCGTCACGTCGCCGCGATAGCTGAGCGCGTGGTCGAGCGCGCGGCGAAGGGCCTCGGGGTCCGAAGCGTCGACCACCATCCCCGCGAGAGTGGTGTGATCCGATGAGATGGCGGGTTCGTTTGGCATAGGAAGGCTCGGTGTCGGCCGTGATTGTATCCATCGTAAAGGTTGCCCTGCGGTGGGCGGCGGATCAGCGTTCCGCGTCGCCGGCGAGAGCCTTCCTCAGAAGCCCCAGGGCAAGTTCGTAGATATCCGGATCGGTGCTTGCGCGAGGGCCGGCCACGTTGAGTGTCCTGACCGCATGCTCGTTGAGCCACGCTCGGACCGTCGCGGTTGAGGTTGCCTCGGCGGGGTCGATGACAAGGCAGGGTTTTTGCCGGGATGTGGCGAGCCGCTGGGTCAGGGCGGCGCCGCCGGTGAGCTTGCCTTGTGCGATGATGAGCGTCGCGTCGGCGTCTCGCACGTTCCATTCGGTGCGTTGGGCCGGATCGGCGGAGGGCGTCTCGGTCAGCGGATAGCGATCGGGGATCGGACCCTGCTCGCTAGCTCGGCCTTTGGGGCACCAACCGCCGCAGGTGATTCCCAGCTCGATGGCAACATCGAGCGCCGCCCGATCAACCCCGGTCTGCCCGCCCGAGATGATCTTGTGTACGGCGGTCATTGTTGGATCGGCGGTACGGTGAGGCGGTCGCATAGGCTCGGCCTGACGAATCTCTTTCCTATTCGTCAGTGGCGCTCTCATCGGGTTCGGGCAACTTCGCCCGCCACTCGGCGGCCTTGGCCGGTTTGTTCCACGCTTCATACAGATCAATGAGAAGCTGATGGACTTCCAGCGTGCGTTGGTGCGTGGGACCGAACACAGCGGTGGATGATGCGAGGCATTCCAGCGCGAGTGATTCCGCTCGCTCAAAGTTGTCGAGATCGATGAGAAGGGCCGCGGTCTCCGCCATCCAGTAGAGTGTGTAGTGGTGCCGGTCGCCAAAGACGGTGCGCGCATCGGCCAGGACCGGCTCGTAGAGTGCGATCGCCGCGTCGAGGTCGCCGCTTGCCCACAGCCACCAGGCATGAATGCTCGTGTAGTACAAGGTGTCCGGATGCCTGGGTCCGAGCACGCGCAGGCTTGTGTCGGCGACGGTGCGCGCGAGGTCCTCCGCTTCCTCAAGTTTGTCCTGGCTGATTCGTGTCGCCGCCAGATTCGCCATGGTCTTGAGCGTCTCCGTGGACTCGCTTCCAAGAATCCGTCTTCTCACCTCGAGCGCCCGGACGAGCATGGGCTCCGCCTCGGCGGGACGACCGTCAAGGAGCAGGAGCCAGCCGAGACTGTTCAGCGTGCTGATGGTGTCGCGGTGTTCGTCGCCGAGCACCGCGCTCTGGTCCGCCCACGACTCCCGAAGAATCTGTTCCGCTTCGGCGAGACGGTATTGGTCGGTCAGGACACGACCGAGATGGACCTTCGTGAGAAGCGTGTCAGGGCTCTTCTCACCCAGCACCCCGATGCGGAGTTCCAATGCTCGGCGCAGGTGTTCCTCGGCTGCGATGAAATTTCCGACATTCCGATACGTGACGCCAACGGTGTGACGGATTTCGGCTTCGATCTCCGGCTCCTCGGCGAAGCTGGATGCGAGGCGGCGCCCCGCTTCATCGAGCAGTTCGACAACTTTGGTGTCGGGTCCGCCGGCCGAAGTGTACGGACTCGCCATAGAGAGCATCTCGCTCAGGAACCGACTGGTTCGCGTCGCCCGATCCGCCTGGCGCTCAGCATCTCGTCGCGATTCGTTCGCCTGCACGAGCCCCCATGTGGTGCCCATGATGCCCGCCACCAGGACCAGCGTGATGGTTCCGATCGCCCCCACCAGGAGCGTATTGCGTCGGGCGAACATGCGCAACTGATAGCCAACACTCGGCGGGCGGGCCACGATCGGCTGATCGGATAGGTACCGGCGAATGTCGCCGGCCAAATCACTGGCGCTTTGATAGCGCCGCGTCCGCTCCTTCTGAAGCGCCTTGGCGATGATCGTCTCCACATCGCCGCGAAACACCCGGTCGATCGAACTCAGCGGCGTGGGATCGTCTTCACGGATCACACGCACCGCTTCGTGGATCATCTTGTTCTTCAGTTCATAGGGAAGACGCCCCGCCAACAGCTCATATCCCAGCACGCCGAGTGCATACACATCGCTTCGGGTATCCAGTTCGGTCACGTCGCCGCCGGCTTGCTCCGGGCTCATGTAGGGGATGGTGCCTACGAGCTGGCCCACATCCGTCTGTATGGTGGTGACTTGAATGTCGGCGTCGGTGGCGCGGGCCACGCCGAAGTCGAGAATCTTGGGTTGGCCCTCTTCGGTGACGAGGATGTTGCCCGGCTTCAGATCGCGATGGATGATCCCCTTTTGGTGGGCGTGCTGGACGGCATCGCAGATCTTGGCCAGCAGCTCCAGGCGTTGGCGGGTGCCCAACTGTGAACCTTGGGCGTACTCCATCAGCGATCGACCGCGGACGTACTCCATGACAAAGTACGGCTGGGCGCCTTCGCCGGTGTCGGCGGTTCCCGCTTCGTAGATTTGCGCGATGCCGGGATGTTGCAGTCGTCCCAGCACCTGCGCTTCATACTCGAAGCGTCGCAGCAGGTTGGCCGAGGCCACGCCGGGGCGAATGACCTTCAGGGCGACAAGTCGGGTTGGCTTGTCCTGCTTGGCGAGAAAGACGGTTCCCATGCCGCCTTCGCCGAGGACGCGAACGACCTTGTATCGGCCGATGAGTTGCCCGAACCGCTTGCCGACATTCAGCGACACGGTGGTGGTGACGTCACACACACCTTGCGGCGGGCGCGACGGCTCATCGCTGGTTACGCCTTCCAAATCGGCGAGCTTGTCGGATTCCTCCATCGCTCCTTCCTTACGCAATGTTCTCCGCCCGCGGAGGATCGGACAGGTCCTAGCCGTCAGGGGCGCTTTCGTCGGGTCCGGGCAGCTTCGCCCGCCACTCGGCGGCATTGGTCGGCTCGTCCCAAACGTCGTTGAGGTTGATGACGGGGTTCATTTGGACTCATCTTCTAACGCGGCCTCGAACTTGGCGAGGGCGGCTTCCACGTCGGCGCGCAGAGAAGATTCACCGCGCGGTAGCAGCGCGATCGCCTCCTTCTGATTCACGATGGCCTTCGCCGTGTCGCCGGTCAGGTGGTAGGCTAGCGACAGTGTGTCGAGATAGACCGGGTTCTGATGATCAGTCAATTCGTTGGCTGTAAGGGCGATCGGCAACGCCGCCTTTGGATCGCGGAGGTCGTTGGGCTCACAGGTGAGCAGCAGCGAGGCGTATTCGTTGAGTGCGTCAGCACTTGCATCCTTCCGTTGAGCGGTCCGCTTTCGAATCGAGATCAGTTCAGCCAACTACGGCCTTGCCTCGTTGAACCGGCCCTGTTTGTTATGGAGGTTCGCCAGAAGCTCGATCAGCGGCACCGTTTCAGGACTGTCAGGGCCAAGCCTTTGGCGGACCGTTTCTAACGCTGTGGACAACAGCGGTTCCGCATTGTCGTACTGGCCCTCGTCGAAGTGGGTCAGTGCCTGTTGATGGGCTTCGCGTGCCTGCTCGCGGATCGCCGAGAACCGCTTGAGCATGAGGTTGAGGGCGGCATGGCGTTGGACATCGCTGAGCGAGGAGTCGTTGCGGATCGCCTCGACAATTGTGCCCGGCTCAGCGAGTTCTGCGAAGAGCCGATCGACAATTGGATTCATCAAGGATCGCGCCTTGAGGTCCGCCGCCCGCTCCCGGGAGCGCTGAGCGACGGGCACGCTGTCCCAGAGCCTGATCGTCTTGTCTCGCGACCCTGACGCGATCCGCGAACCGTCCGGGCTGAACGCAACCGAGGTAACACCGCCCTCGTGCCCGCGGAGGACGGTGAGCTCCTCGCCCGTCGCGGCGTCCCAGAGCTTGATGGTCTTGTCACCCGACGCCGAGGCCAGGCGTGTGCCGTCGGGTGAGAAGGCGACGGACAAGACCCCCTCTTCATGGCCGCGCAATGTGGCGAGCTCCTCGCCCGTCGCGGCGTCCCACAGCCGTATCGTCTTGTCGCTCGACCCCGAGGCGAGGCGTGTGCCGTCGGGTGAGAAGGCGACGGAGGAGACAACGTGTTCATGGCCGCGCAATGTGGCGACCTCCTCGCCCGTCGCGGCGTACCAGAGCCTGATGGTCCTGTCAGTCGACGCCGAGGCCAGGCGAGTGCCGTCGGGTGAGAAGGCGACGGAGCGGACGCCGCTTTCATCGCCGCGCAGTGTGGCAAGTTGCTCGCCCGTTGCGGCGTCCCAGAGTCTGATCGTGTTGTCATCCGACGCCGAGGCCAGGCGAGTGCCGTCGGGTGAGAAGGCGACGGAGCGGACCCAGCTTTCATGGCCGCGTAGTGTGGCGAGCTCCTCGCCCGTTGCGGCGTCCCAGAGCTTGATGATCTTGTCACTCGACGCCGAGGCCAGGCGCGTGCCGTCGGGTGAGAAGGCGATGGAGCGGACGCTGCTTTCATGGCCGCGCAGTGTGGCAAGTTGCTCGCCCGTTGCGGTGTCCCAGAGTCTGATCGTCTTGTCCCACG
>JACZXL010000119.1 GCA_022571635.1 Planctomycetota bacterium | reverse complement strand
ACCTGAGCTGGAGGATCGACTTTGGGATACGCGCTGAGCCACCACAGCAAGACACAAATCGCCAGGATCACCGTGCCCGCCTTGCGCAAGAATACCCAGGCTCGGTCCAGCGTCGTCAACAATGCGGTTCGCAGCGAGGGAATCTTGTAGCTGGGCAGTTCCAAGACCATCGGCTGAGAAGGTCCGCGCAGCAGGCTGCCCCGCACCACCAGCGCCGTGAGCAAGCCCGCGATCACGCCGATCGCATAGCACGCCGTGAACGCCAAGCCTGCATACAACGGCTGATCGCCGAACAGGATTCCGATCAGGAGGACATAGACCGGCAGTCTCGCCGAGCAGCTCATGAACGGTGCGATGAGAATCGTAGCCAGGCGGTCGCGCCGGTCCGGGATCATGCGCGCCGACATGATGGCGGGAATCGCACAGGCATGAGCGGACAGCAGCGGGACGAACGAATGGCCGGGTAGTCCGAATCGCCGTAGGAGTCGATCCATGACAAACGCGGCCCGCGCCAGGTACCCGGTGTCCTCCAGCAGCGTAAGCAGGAAGAACAAGAGGCAAATCTGCGGCAGGAACACGATGGTCCCGGCGATGCCGCCGACGATGCCGTTGGCGACGAGATCGTGTATGGCCCCCGGCGGGATGAGTCCGGCCAGCGAGCCGCCGAGCGTCCCGAACACGAAGTCGATGAGGTTCATGGGAAGTTGCGCCAACGAGAAGATCGTGTAGAACAATCCGACCATGACCGCGGCGAAGATGACGATCCCGAACACCGGATGCGTGAAGGCGGCGTCGAGCCGGTCTGTAAGCGTGTCCTCGGCAGCGCCGACCGCGGACGCGCCGCCGACGCTGTGCTGGACCACGGCGTCGGCCCAAGCCACAGAGGCTTGTATGTCAGCCGGATCAGGCACGCCAGCTCCACCGACCGCAGCCTCAGGGAGCGCCGCAAGAAGGTCTGGTATCCCTTGGCCGCTTCGAGCGCAGATGCTCACCACGGGGCAGCCGAGGTGTCGGCTCAATCGCTCGGCGTCAATGGTCAATCCCCGGCGTTGGGCCAGGTCGGTCATGTTCAGAGCCACCACCGCAGGCACGCCTTCGCGCAGCACCTGAGCGACGAACAGCAGATTGCGGGCGAGGTTGGTGGCGTCGGTCACGATCACCACGGCATCCGCACGATCGGCTGTGCGCTCTTCTTGCAAATACTGCTTGCAGACGCGCGACTCAGGAAGGTCCAGGTGCAGGCTGTACACACCGGGCAGATCGATCACGTCGATGGATCGGCCGTGCGCGCGGCAGCGACCGATGCGTGTCTCCACCGTCGTTCCCGGGAAGTTGGCCGTTCGGGCCCGCAGCGCACAAAGCCGGTTGAACAACGTGGTCTTGCCCGTGTTGGGATTCCCGAGCAAGGCGTAGCGCCGCCTTATCGCGTCGTCGGGTGCCCGGGCGGCAGACCCAGGACTCGCCGGCTCGGTCAAAACGGGTGACATCGACATCGCGCTTAGGAAACTAGGTCTGCGGAAAGAGTTGGTGAACAAGGATCCGCCGCGCCAAGGCGCCGGCAAGCCCCAGGCGAGTGCAGTTGATCCGGATGATGCACGGCTCGCCCGGCCGACACACGCACAATTCGCAGTGATTGGTCAGGCCCATCGCTTCGAGCAGTTGGGCCTCAGCCGGATTGACATTCATCGCCGCCACTCGGCAGCGCTGGCCGCTGGCCAATTGGGCAAGGGGCACCGTCGGGACGGATTGAGTCGGGACGGGATTGTCATCAGCGGCGGTCATGGCTACGGATACCTGCCCGGTCTCGGTATTGAGACTGCGTCTCAATTGCGACAGCAGTCTAGCATATCGGACCAGCTTGTCCAGTGATCGATACCGCCAGGGCAACAAGTGCAAATACTTCGCGAGGTTCGGCCTCGGTGGGGCGGCCAGAGACCGGCGGCGCTGCCCGTCCGTCCACCGACCATCCTGGGCTGGGCTACACTGGGCCGCTGGCATCGGCTCAGCCCGTGGCAACACTCGTGCAAGACGGACTGGTTATCCGCCAGTCCAATCCGACCCGACCTCGTAGAGCAGAACGAAGCGATGGAACGCGAGCCTCCGCGTCAGATCGGCCAGTACCAGATCCAGCGCGTGCTCGGCACCGGCGGGATGGCGACCGTCTACGCCGCCCTGCAGCGACAGCCCCGGCGGACCGTGGCCGTCAAGGTGCTCAGGACCGAGGTTGCCTCGGAGGCGACCCTGCGCCGGTTCAAGCGGGAGGTGGAGATCCTCGGCCGGCTCCGGCACCCGTGCATCGCCCAGGTCTTCGAAGCGGGCACGTTCGACGATGGCGACGGGTCCTCCCTCTACCTCGCGGTCGAGTACGTTCCCGGCGCCAAGACGATCCTCGAATACGCCGACGCCAAGCAGCTCGAGTTGGCTGATCGCCTGAAGCTATTCATCAAGGTTTGCTCTGCCGCGGAGCACGCTCATAAGCAGCGGGTGATTCACCGCGACCTCAAGCCCAACAACATCCTTGTGGACTCGTCGGGGCGGTTGAAGTTGATCGACTTCGGCGTGGCCCATGCGGCCGACCCCGATCTGGGAGAGCGCACCAGACACACCGAGACCGGTCAATTACTCGGGACGATCCAATACATGAGTCCGGAGCAGGTGGACGCAACGCTGAGCGACATTGATCCTCGCAGCGACGTGTACGCGTTGGGCGTGGTGCTCTACGAGCTGTTGACGGGACGGCACCCCTATGAGCTGGAGGGTCTGCGCATACACGAGGCGCTGCGCGTCATCCTCACTCGGCCGCCGCGCCCCCCGAGTGACGTCGCGCCGCAGCTACGCGGCGACCTCGAAACGATCATCCTCAAAGCACTGGCGAAGGACCGCAGACAGCGATATCGGGACGCGGGCAGCATGGGGCGAGACATTGTGAGGTTCCTGCGGCGCGAGCCGATTCACGGCAAGCCCGGCGGGTCCGTCTACCGCGCCAAGCTGTTCGTTGTGCGCCGCCGCAAGCAACTGACCGTGGCGGGCGTGATCGGGGCGGCGCTGGTGGTGACGCTCACCGTTGCGGGGTGGCTTATCGTGCGAGCCCAGGAGCAGGTGCAACAAGCGGAGCGTGCTACGCAACGGCAGGAGGAAACGAACCTCGAGATTCAGCAGTCGCTTCAGGAGCAGATCGAATCCGCGCGCGACGCGGCGAGACAGCCGGACCGAACGCTGTTTCGGCTTGCCGCCCATGATGACGCGGTAAGCGCCCTGGTGTTTGATCCGACCGGCCGACGACTCGTCTCCGCGTCTCACGACGGGTCGATCGCAATGTGGGACCTTGCCGAGCGAAGCGAACGCTTCGGATCCCTGGAGCATGAAGCGCCCGTGACATACTTGGCGGTAAGCGGGGATGGATCACGGCTGGCCGCCGCAGACGAGGACGGGCTGCTCGTCGTGTACGACGCCGCCACCGGCGACGTCCAACGCCGGATCCAGACGGGGGCTTCGGTCGTTCGCTGCCTGGCGCTCGATTACGTAGGAGACCGGCTGGCCGTCGGTCGTGACGACTTGACCATCTCGCTTTGGGCGACCCAACAGCCCGAGCCGATCCGAACCTTCCGCGGCACGACCGGGTCGTTCCATCTGGTGGCTTTCAGTCCTGACGGGCAGCACCTTGCGGCGGTCTCCGAAACCGACGCGGTCTACATCTGGGACATTGAGACTGCCCAGCGCCGGTGGCAGCAGGCCGGCCCGGAGGCAACCATCGCCCTTCGTTTCACCCCCGCCGGCGATCGACTGCTGTGCGTTTCCTTGCGAAAGGGCGGGACATGGTTTGACACGGCCACGGGCGATGCCGTCGCCCGGTTGTCGCTGGGCCGCCAGCCGTTGACCGATGCCGCCGTTGATCCGACCGGGCAATGGCTGGCCGCGGTCGTGGACGATCGCACGGTGCGCGTCTGGAATCTCGTCGCCGGCGAACCGGTGGGCCCGCCGATTACGAGCGAGCAGCCGATTCAGTCCCTCGCCATCCACCCCGAGGGAACGTGGCTCGCTCTGGGTGAAGCCGCCGGCGACATCGTCGTGGTTCCTGTCGTTCATGAGCCGTAGGGAACTCGCCGTCGATATGCCGCGTTGGACGTGAGCCGGTAGACTTGCATCATGCAGACGTGGCGGGCGACGACGATCCTCTCGGTGCGACAGGGCGCGCGGGTAGCCGTGGGCGGCGACGGTCAGGTGACCATCGGGGAGACGATCGCCAAAGCCGACGCGGTGAAGGTGCGCAAGCTCGATGACGTCGGCGCGGAAACGGCCGGGGTGCTGATCGGATTCGCCGGCTCCGCGGCCGATGCGTTCGCCTTGTTGGAGCGATTCGAGGCGAAGCTCAAGGAGTCGCCGACGAACCTCATGCGGGCCGCGATCGAGCTGGCCAAGCTTTGGCGCACAGATCGGATGCTGCGCCGACTGGAGTCATTGCTGGTGGTCGCGGATCGGGCCAAGACATTGATGATCTCAGGTCAGGGTGACGTGATCGAACCGTCCGACGGCATATGTGCGATCGGCTCCGGCGGACCGTTCGCGCTCGCGGCGGCGCGGGCGCTGGTGAAGCACACACAGCTCGGCCCGGCGCAACTCTGCAAAGAGGCGCTGCGAACCGCAGGGGAGATCTGCATCTACTCCAATGATTCCCTGACGGTGCTCGAACTGGATGGGCCCAATGGCCCCGAGGTGGGACCGGGCGAGGACAACCGATCGTGAGCAGACGCCGCGGTCGGCGAGGACGCCGGCTGGCGACCGCGCTGGTGGCGGGCTCGCTGGTGATCGGCCTGGGGTGTCTGATGGCCGTCGGCTCACCGCCGGTGGTCGGCGTCGATGCCCTGTGGGTCAAGGCGCATGCGCCTGAGGTACGCCTGATGCTCGGGGCGGGCGCGGCGGCGCTGCTCTTTTCCGTCGCTGGACTGTGGTTCGGCGTTGCGCGAGGGTTCCTCGTAGCGGTGTGGATCGTGTCTATCCTGGTGAGTGCGGTGTTCTTTTCTGATCGTGTGGGGGCGATTTATCGGGTCATGGTGTCGTACGTCCGCTAATTGAAGGCGGCGTTGAATCGGACCCGTCAAAGCGTCGATTCTATAGCTCATGGCTGCATGGCTTTCGAGCGTCAAACGGGCGCTGGGTGCCGGACCGAACGCAAAGGAGAGGGTGCGTCTCCTCCTGAAGGAGGCCTATCGCGCGCGTACCACGCTCGATCTGGAGCCGCTGAATCAGACTGGGTTTCACAAGCTGGTGTTGGCGGCCACGATCGAGCAGGTCCGTGATGACGATCTGGTCATCAGTCAGCCATTGATCGGCGCCTTGAACCACCCGTTGGCCACTGGGGAAGAACTCCTCATGAGCTTCGGGGTCGACTCCGTGGGAGGCGTCAGCGGCAAGACCCAGGCACTGGGGCGAGTTCAAGTCCCCTCCGGTGGCCCCCGGCTTCTGTATGGCTATCGCCTCGCCATGCCAGCCGTGCTGCGCGCTGATGAACGGCGTCAGCATCGTCGCGTGACGTTCGGATCAGGCCCCCCGCCCGCAGCCGCGCTCTACCCCCGCCCGAAGGATGCCCCACTGAGGGGGATCCTCATGGATATCAGTATCCGCGGCATGCTCATCCGCATCCTCCACGAGCCGGAGTGCGAACTGGCACTGCAGCAGCGCGTTCATCTGAGCGTACAGCTTCCCCCTCCGGTCGGCGTAATCGACGAGAACGTCACCGTTGTTCGCGTTGCGCCCAGCGCCAACCGCACCAACAATTATATCGGTGTCGCCTTCGACGGGGAAGTCGAGGGCCTCGCGGACCTGGTTCGCCAACTCGAGGAAGGGCGGCACGCGCCCCACGCCGCCGGGTAGACGCGCCGCCTCGGCATGCGCCGACCTCACCGACCCCGAGGGGGCGCGATCGCCCCTTGCTATGGTGCATATGGCAGGGCCCAGCGAGTCTATTCGCCTCGCTCAGCGGCCTCGTCACGACGCCCGCTACGGTGGTATCGGCCTCGGCGGTTGGCGTACTCCTGCGGTGAGATCGGCAAGTCGGGGTCATCGCCTTGTTGCCATTGGCGATGGAGCCTCGTCAGGAAAGGGACGCACCAGTGGCATCCCGTTCCCGCCCCGAGACATTCGCTGAGCTGGGACGGCACCGACGGTTGCTCGCGCTTCATGTAGTTCGTGAGCTTGCGAAGACTCACGCGATAGCACAGGCAAACATGGTCATCCGGCTGCATAAACCGACACACCCAACCACCATCCCTTTTCCCTCATCCCTCATCCCTCATCACATCCCTTCCCTACACCCACACCTGGCAGATCAGATGCGGCTCCTTGAGCTTGCCCGCCACCGTGCCCACCGTCGAGGTGACGAACTTCACCTCGTACTGCGGATGAGCGTCCAGCCACTCGTTGACGCACTGGTCCAGGTATGTCAGCGCATCGGCGGTGAGCTTGCAATGGAAGGTGCGAACGTGGATCGCGCCCAGGCCGGTGGTGTTGGGCGTGCGGGACCACTTGTCCTCGTGTCGGCGACCCTTCTCGAAGGCAGTGATCGTCTTCGGGCCGGCGCCTGGTCCGACACTTTCGACCACTGGCAGCTCACCCGCCTCGGGATCGCTGACTTGCTCTACGGGTGAGGGCGGCGCGCCGGTCCCGAACTGCGGCTCGGTATGTCGAATCTTGCTCGGTGCGTTGCGGTCCGGTCGGTTGGGCGTGGTATCCATGAGTTGGATCCTTAGTTCCTCAGCTTGCGTTCCCGTGGGCGATCGGCTTACCGGCCCGGTTCGTCCGCGATGCCGTTGAAACCAGCCTAGACGAACCGGCCAACGACGAACAGCCGCTTGCCCCAGAATCATCGTTTCCAGTCGGCGAACGCGGTCAGCCGTCCGTCGCCTCGGCCGCCTCGCACACCGCTTCCCAGGCCGTGGCGCCAGCCTCCAGGGGCGCCAGCCGCAGTCGCTGTCGGATCGACACGCCATCGCCGCGATCCTGCCAGCGTATCTCGAAATCCCATGATGACCCCTGGCGATGCTCACTGACAACCGTACCCCAGGCCAGGCGGCGGACTGACCCGCGCTCGTCTGAAACCGGGCCTTCATAGTCCAGGTACGCCGGCCGGTGATCGGCAATCCGCTCGGCGGCCATGCGCTGCCCCGGCTTCAGCTCATCGATCCGCCTCGGAAGGCGGAAACTGATGAGCGGTTCTCGGCCGGCCTGATCGCGGGCGATCATCCAATCAACGTGGCTGGTTCCATCGGGCAACTCGTGCAGCAATTGCACGGTCCGTCGGAAGTCTGTCCGGAGCGATGGCATCTGAAGTGATCCTAGATAGTCCGCCCCGGCGCATCTCGCCGCGTCGTCTGTATGATGCGTGTTCGTCCCCGCAATGGAGAGGGCATAACCATGCGACGAGTACTCGTCCAAGTGATCCTGCTGAGCGTCGCTGTACTGACCGCCTGTCAGCGGCCGATCCATACCATCCGCCAAAGCGCTGATTTTAGCTTTGAACACGGTGATTACGATACCGCGGCGACAGAGTACGCCCAAATCGCCGATCGCTACCCCGGCGATTGGCGGGCCCAATACCGCCTGGGACTATGCCTGCTAGAGATCGACGAGTCGGCCCGAGCGCGCGACGCCCTGGAGGTCGCTTATTCCCACCGCCCGCAGGACTCCGGCATCGCCGAGGCCCTTGCCGAAGCAATGTTCCAGCAAGGCGATGAGTCGCGCCTGTTTGCGTTCCTCCGGCAGCGGGCCGAGTCCACGCAGTCTCCGGCCGCGTACCTCCTACTCGCCCGCTATGCGCTGGAGCTGGGCGATCCCGATTCAGCTCAGGTCGCCCTGGAGACGGCGATCGTGCTCGACGACGGCCAAACCGTCGAGCCGTACCTCGCCGCCGCCTCGTTCGCCGAACGCCTCGGCGACCTGGAGACCGCGCTGCGCCGGCTTCGACAGGCCTACGGCATCGACCATGCTGATGACCGCGTCATCCAGCGACTCAAAGATCTCGGTGAGATCCCCGGGCCGACCATCGCCCTGCCTCCCGGCCACTGACCATGCCCCCGGTCTCCCCTACCCCTGCCCTACTGACGTGGCTTGCCACGCTCAGCGACCTGGCTCGATTGCGCATCCTCCGCCTGCTCGCGACCGAAGAACTCAGCGTCGGCGAGCTCGCCCTGATTCTGCAACTGCCGCAATCAACCGTCAGCCGGCACCTCAAGCTCCTCAGCGACGGCGGGTGGATCGTCAAGCGCGCCGCCGGCACCGCCAGCCTCTATCGCATGGCCGTCGAGGCCCTCCCACGCATTGCCCAAGAACTCTGGGAGGCGACCAGTCATGGGCTGGGCGACTCGCCCACCTTCGACGAGGATGACCGCCGACTCGCCGAAATCCTCGCCCACCGCCGCACCGATTCCAAAGCCTTCTTCGGACACATCGGCGGTGAATGGGACGCGCTGCGCCGCCAGCTCTTCGGCGAATCGTTCACCACCCAAGCCCTGGTCACCCTGCTCGATTCAAAGTGGATCGTCGCGGACCTCGGCTGCGGCACCGGCAACGTGACCGAGCACCTCGCGCCGATCGTCAAGCAGATCATCGCTGTGGACCGTGAACCGGCCATGCTCGATGCCGCCCGCCGACGCCTCGGCTCGTTCTCCAATATCGAGTTCCGCCAGGGTGAGTTGACCAAGCTCCCCATCGCCGACGATCTCGTCGATGCCGCGATCATGTTCCTCGTCGGGGTCTATCTGCCCGAGCCGGCCGAGGCGTTCGGCGAAATCGCCCGCATCCTCCGCCAAGACGGCGCGGCGTTGATCGTCGATCTCACCCCACATGACCGAGAGTCCTATCGCCACACCATGGGCCATCAGCATCTTGGGTTCGATGAGAAGCAGATCAAGCGATGGGCGAAAGCCGCCGGGCTCTCGGACGTCCGCTACCAACGTCTCAAGCCCGACACCGCCGCCAAAGGCCCCGGCTTGTTCGTGGCGACAATGCGAAGACAATAGTCGTCAGTGGTCGGTTGTCAGTCTCCAGCGAGTCGCGGTGTCACCCATACTCGCTGGTAGCATGCTAGAAATTCCGAACAAGATGTCGCTTGATTTCGCACATCTCTGATTCGGCGTCGTCGGCATCGTTGACCGTCTCCGCGATAACTTCGTGTAGCAGGTTCACGGCACGACGCTTGACGACTTGAACCGCAGCCGCGGCCAGGGGTGCTGACCGGAAACCAGTGGCTGCGAGTAGATCTGCCAACGGTGGAGGATATTTCCGCTGATGGCTGGTTGAAGGACGCGCCGCTCGAACAGGGTCCAATGGGCGCTGCGACCGGTATTCGTGAAATGTTGTTCACATCGACGCAGCGCCTCTTCCAGAAGACCGACGGCCCAGCGGCTCTCGAATCGACTCTCACCATTGTCTGCACCGTTTCCCGGGAACCGGTTCTCTTCCTGATCGATCTGTTCAATCGTGATCGTTTGGCCTTTGCCGCGTACGACATCACGACGATGGTGATCGATGCAGTAATTACTGAGCGCGGCCAGTAGGAATGTTCTCAAGCGTCCTCGTTTCGAGCTTGCCTGGTCGAACAATTTTCGTTCCAACACGATGTCCGCGAAAAATGATTGGGTGAGATCGGCGGCGGTATCAGGCCGAGCCCCTCGGCCACGAAGGAACGAATACACCGGTGTCCAGTATTTGCTGAGGAGCGCCTCCATCGCCTCTTGGCGTTCGGCCTCGTCGCCTGTCCCCAAAGCGCGAATCTGCGTCCACGATGTTGTTCGAAACCGATCACAGACGGTTGCCATTGCAATATATCCTCCTCCGAGAGGCGACGAGATACATGCTAGCATCTCAACATCTCAACGAGTCGAAAGATTTTGAACAATACCGCCGGTCGAACGGCTGCCGAAACCTGCGCCGTGCCCGGCGCTGCGTAGAACGAGCAGAAGGGAGCTTTTTCCCCGCAGCCTTGACATCATGTCTCGTCCACGTGAGTTCGATCCTGATTGGCGTGCGTCGCTGACGGCACCTGCGGCCGGCCGTGCCTTCCGAGCGATCACCGAGTCCGAAGAGGTCATCGACACCAGCGTCAGCGGTGTGGCCCCAATTCGCGGTTACGTCCTCGTTCGTCGTCTGGGGGGCGGTGGAGGCGGTGATGTCTTCCTGGCTTTCCGCGAGGGATCTGATCGGACGCTGGCATTGAAAATCCTCCGCCATCCCCTGGGCCATTCGGTCCAGGCACGGCGAGCGTGGCGTGAACTGGACATGCTTGAGCAGCTTCGCCTCGAATGTGTGCCTCGTCTTATCGATCACGGTACCGAGGACGGCCGTGTCTATATCGCCACGGAGTTTGTCGACGGACTGCCGCTTATTGAATTCTGTCGCAAGCACGAGCTCAAACGTGACGCACGCGTCGATCTGCTCGCCTCGATCGCTGATGCGGTTCATTCACTTCATGAGTTCGGCGTCATCCACCGAGACGTCAAACCCGGCAATATCCTGATCGACGATCGCGGTCTGCCCGTCTTGATCGACCTCGGAATTGCCACGTTTCTTTCTCAAAGTGCGATGGACACGCTTACGCTGGAGGGTGCTCCGATCGGAAGCCTCGCGTTCATGTCACCCGAACAAGCCAAAGGGGCGCGCGACGCCATCTCGATGAGATCTGATGTATACGGGCTGGGTGCGACCGCCTACGTCGTGCTTACACGCGATTCCTGCTGTCGGGCGGTGCGATGCAGACACTGCCCGCGGTCGAGATCCTCAGTGACGTTGTGTTCAATCTGTCCGGCGGGGCCCAGCTGCTGGTCAACGGCCCCATGCCGGCGACTTACTCCTCGGCCGGTATGGACTTTAGCGCGACGATCATGGCG
>JACZXL010000340.1 GCA_022571635.1 Planctomycetota bacterium | reverse complement strand
CCCCTGGGAGAGGGCTAGGGTGAGGGTTCTTCGAGATGTGACATAAACTGGAGAGGCCGCTAAACTTTCCACTGACGTAACTGTCGTATGTCGCTTTGACCGTTTGGAGAATCTCCTCATTATCACCGCGTACATACCCTCACGATGAGCAACTACGAACCGCATGAGTGTGATTTCTGTCCCGGCGCTGTCGAGCCTCTTTGCGCGGACCGCGAGCCGATCAAAGTCTGCGGACGAACGGTTCTGATCGACGGTTTAACGATCGGCAAATGCAATCGATGCGGCCATCGGTATTTTCCAGCTGACATCATCAAGAAGGCTGAGAAGGCGGCGCTGGATCCTGACCAGGCTCAACGCACGGAGACAGTTCCTGTCGTGGCCGCCTGAATAGCGGGAGCCGGGCTCCCGGCTCGTCCTCGCATCCAGCCTAGCGATCACCCTGAGCTTGATCGATCGCTTCACCTTCAAGCGTGAGCCGGGCGGGATGGCCGAACCACGGATTTGATTTTTGCCCGGCTGGATACTTCTCTTGTAGCAACGCCGTGACATCCTGCATCGTGCCATCAGCGGCAATCCACCCGCCGGCGATGTCCGGGTAGTCAACTTGGCAATGCTCGCACTTCTTCGTGCTGTCGAATCGGATCGGGCACCAGAACGACTCGACGTTGCGCAGCATTTCCGCGGAAAGTGACCACACGCCGGTCATCCAATCGCAATATAGGCACCAAATGAGGTCATAGCCGACCAGCCCGCGGAACTTGTGACGTGACAGATTCACCCAATCCCGACTGCGATACTTGGGAAGTCGAACTGTCCACGTGAGGGGAGGGTAGACCAGATATTGCCCGAGGCGGATCGCCCAGAAACCCGGCACGGCCCATGCGGTCCACCATAACGCGAAGTGGTTGCGCCATCGGCCGACAAGCTGGTTGATCGTGGAGAAGATGCGCGGCCCTTTGCGCGCCGCCGGATGCGCCAGCTCATGCAGCGCGACCCAGAGCAACATGGCCGAGCACTGTCCGCCGATCGCTGCACCGAGCCCGGCCCAACCTGCCAGTACCGCCCCGACTATTGCCGGCAACGCCGTGAAGTAAAAGACCACGACATCCAGGGCCGGGGCATGGCACAACCAATCGGATATCCTCCGTCCGGGGCGGCCAAGCCTCGCAATGAGATGCAGAATCCCAGCTCCAAGGAGAAGAGCCGCGATCGTTGCGATGTAAACCAAGAGCGCGTTCATATTCAGACCACCTGCACGCCTTCACGTGCCGTAAGTTGGGCGTATAGGGCACTTATGCGCTTCGTCATCGGGCCGACGGAGCCATCGCCGATCGTTCGGCCGTCAACTGTGCTGATCGTCGCCAGCTCACCCATCGTGCCGGTGCAGAACATTTCATCAGCGCGATAGATTTCAGTTAGCGAGATGTCTTTTTCTTGATGTGGGATGTCGTTTGTTGCACAGAGTTCTAAAACTGTCGCGCGGGTGATGCCTTCCGGGCAGGCCACGCAATGTGGAGCATACACGATCCCATTGTGAACAAGAAAGACATGCGTCGCGTTTGTTTCGGCGACGAACCCGCGCACATCGAGCATCAGCGCATCGTCGGCCCCAGCCGCGTTTGCCTCAATTTTCGCCAGGATCGACTGAATAAGGTTGCAATGATGGATCTTCGGGTCCAGACAGTCCGGCGGAAATCGGCGAACCGAACTGGTAACAAGCGTGAGCCCGCTCTTGTCGTAGACCGGCGGCTTGTGTTCAGCGAGGATGATTAGTGTTGGCCCTGACTGGTTGAGCCGGGGGTCCATGCCGGATGTGATCTTGACGCCGCGCGTCAGTGTCAGGCGAACGTGAACGCCATCCGTCATGGTGTTGGCGGCAAGCGTCTTTTTGATCTCGTCCGTGATCTGTTCGTGTGATGGGATCTCGGCAAACGCCAGGGCCAGCGCCGAGCTGCGCAACCGATCAAGATGTTCGTTGAGTTTGAAGATTCGCCCGGCGTAGAGTCGCAGACCTTCCCAGACTGCATCGCCGCCTTGCACAGATGAGTCGAACGGGCTGATGCCCGCTTCATCGCGCTGGAACAATGTGCCATTGATGTTGATCAAAATGTTGCGATTGGCTTCGTTGAATGGCTGCAACATCATTGGACTCACGCTTGCAGACGGATCGTGTAAAGCCTCTGGTAGAAGGTCATGCATTCATCGTACAGCGTTTGCAGATGCTTCGGCACATGGTCCGGTTTGGGAACATACGGCTTGAAGCCGGTTGATTTCTCAACGGCGCCGTACCAATGCTTGGCCCAGATGCCATCCGTATCGCGCGGACCAGGCGGCCAGGTCAACATCGCTTCGTCAAATTCAACGCCGACGACTTCGCACAGTCGCATCAGTACTTCGCGCGGATGCTCCAACACATCTTGCGCATCAAGGACAGGGGGTGTTGTGCCTCGCTTGGACACGAGCTCGAAAATCTCAAGCTGTTGGGGCAGTCCCGTATCGT
Source organism: Planctomycetota bacterium (assembly GCA_022571635.1). GTDB lineage: Bacteria > Planctomycetota > Phycisphaerae > Phycisphaerales > SM1A02 > JADFNO01. Next base: position 344 of record JACZXL010000340.1, on the reverse strand, counting down.
CGATTGTCGGATTCGGCACATTCTTGATCAGCGAAGTCAGCATCTCGCGCGGATCGCGAATCAAGAAGCAATTGGTGACTTCATCGAGCCAGGCGCGGTCGATCTGGGGCCGCAAGTGATGGGCCATGTGCTTTTGATAGAAAACGGACTTTTCATGGGGGATGGGCCCGGTCAGCCAGTCGATCACCTTGCGCCAATCCGTTTCGTGATGCTCGATCACCTCTTGGGCCCCCGGGTGGTCCTTGCCGGTTACCTTGAGGTAGTGTGCATACAGTGGCTCATCACAGACGACGGTGTCCGCGCGGTTTCCCCACGACCGCATCATGGCGGTTGAGATCGTGCGA
>JACZXL010000118.1 GCA_022571635.1 Planctomycetota bacterium | reverse complement strand
TAACCCTGATTCAGCATGACCCGCGTGAAGCCTACCGAATGCAGCGACAAGATGTCATCGCGCCCGAGGTTGAGATCAACCCTTCAGCGGTCGTCCGTAACTTGCCGAGGGTTAACGAGCGGCTCTTGGAAGCTGGCCAGCCTATCATTCCGAATAATGCCGCTGATGTCATTGTCAAGGGAACGGGAGCGGCCACCACGATCAACGTCCATAGTGGCAAGCGCGATTACCGTAGCTCGGGAACGATCAGTACGTTGGATGTCGCGCCAGGAGCCACGGCAACTTTCGCGGATAATTTGGAGGGTTGTATCGTGACCGACTGCGTCGCGCCGGACAATACAACGATTACCGATCCGCATGGCCGAGTGACTTGGACCAATGCTTTCACGGGCGGGGCGCTGCTGGATAATGAACTGGGAATTGAAACACCTGCGGATTTTGCTCAGCGGATGACATCGATGATCAATGTGCGGGCGATGGGGAAAATGGAGGACCGACTCCGACAGTGGGCAGCATCGAAGGGGACTGATTTTGACATGTTTGACAAGCACATATCTGCATACTTGAACGCAGCGTATGCCACAATGCAGACTTGGGATGTAAGTCCAAAGAGAGGTGAATGATGGGTGGCGGCGGCGGCTCGGACTTCAGTCCCTCGAGCAGGACTACCGCTCGACGGATCGACAAGTTGATCGAAATAGAGAGACAGCGTCTAGAGACAGATATAAACAACTACCTGGAAGTATTACTTTCCGAGTTCAATAAGCGCGATTCAGACCAGGACCGGAAACGGCTTGATCAACTGCGGGACTGTCTTGGCGATGACGTCGAAGTGGAGGATTTATTGCTCGGCGGATCGGTTGCCAAACACACCGCCGTTGACGGAATCAGTGATGTGGATGCTCTCGTGGTTCTCGATCGTGTGGATGTCAGAGGCAAGAGCCCGAGTAAAGTGCTGGAAGTCTTGCGGAGCATTCTGAACAAGGCGTTACATCGAAAGGACGTCAAGTCCATTGAAAAGGGAGATCTTGCGGTCACGGTTACCTACACCGACGGGAGGGAGATTCAGTTGTTGCCCGCCGTGCGGGCGGGCAAGAACGTCAAGATTTCGGATGCAACGGGAGCCGCTTGGAAGGAGATCCGTTCGAAGCAGTTTGCAGGACGGCTAACGAAGGCAAACGAAGGGACGAATGGTGCCCTTGTACCATCCATCAAGCTGATGAAGGCAATCAACGACTCGCTGCCCGCACAGAAGAAGATGAGCGGCTACCACATCGAGGCATTGGCTGTCGATGCGATGAAGGAGTACACCGGCCCCAAGTCGGTGAAGGCAGTGTTCGAGCGAGTTCTCGAACACTCCGCCTCCCGAGTGATGCGGCCGATCCAGGATGTCACCGGCCAGTCGAGAACCGTGGACGATTACCTTGGACCAGCCAAAGGGTCATCACGGCAGATCGTCTCCCAGGGACTTGCGAGCATTCGCCGACGATTGGGTGCTGCGACCTCAGTATCAGATTGGAAGTCCATCCTTGAGGGATAAGTGCGGCTATGGTCTCAGATCGTGAGATCGAGCGTCAGTTTAGACTGGTGCGCCAGACTGTGGCTATCCACGCGATGCTCCGTGATGGCCATTCCCGGCGCGCTCTCGCCGTTGACGGCGTACTGCTCGCGGCGTCCGTTGTCTTCTGCGCGACGACGTTCGCCGGTGACGAGGTGTATGAATTCTTCGGCCTAGACGGAAGCACAGCCCGCATTATCTTGGGCATTGCAGCAATTGCCGCTTTTTTCTGCTCGATAGTGCTGTTGCGAGTTAATTGGAAAGGACTTGAAGCTAGGCATGGTGATGCGGTGACCAAATGGTCGGAAACTCTACGGATGTTCCGTGAAGGACGACAGGACGATGGTTCATGGCCTCAAGAACAGAGGGAGGAATTGAACGCGGCCTATTGGAACACCGATCGTATGACGATCACGATTCCGGACAAGAGATTCAACGGATGCAAGACGCGATACCTCTTGAAGTGCGAGATCAGCGCCTTGGCGAGCGTCTACCCTGGATGTCCCCGGGCAGTACTGTGGGCCATCGCCCGTTGGCGCGGCTCGTGGCACGCCGTTCGCGATGCTCCAGATGCAGGGCACGAGGCGAGCCCGCATGAGGACCGCGTCGATGCCGGCCTGGACAGGCGAAATGATAAGCGCGTATCTTGAAATCAAGCAATGTGTTATCGATGCGGGCTTTGCCGCCGAGATCGACTGGCAAGATCAGCAGCGAATCGATCAAGTTACAGAACCCGAACTACTGGGCGAGGTTTCGTGGGTCATCCTCTCGTCCGGTATGCGGGAAAAGGTGATCAGGAGGATTTTTGAGCCGTTTTCGCGAGCAATGCTCGACTGGGAAAGCGCAAAGGCAATCTGGTCCAGGCGCAAGAGTTGCACGGCGCGAGCCAGTCAAATATTCAACCACCAAGGCAAGATTGCCGGCATCCTCGCCTTCGTCGAGCATGTGAATAATCAGGGATTCGCTTCAACGATTGTCCGAATCAGCGAGAACGGCCACGAGTTCCTGCAAGGGTTCCCGTATCTTGGGCCGGCCACCTCCCTGCATCTGGCGAAGAATCTCGGACTCGACGTTGTTAAGCCAGATCGGCACTTGTGTCGTATTGCACAGGCCGCTGGAGCGGATTCACCTAACGCCCTGTGTGAAGGAATTGCTGAAGCTGTAGGTGATCGATTGAACGTCGTCGATGTTGTGCTCTGGCGGTATGCGACCTTGATGCCAGATTACTTGGAGCGCTTTAGAACTCGAGGCGACGGCGATCACGACGGCGCAAGTGCGGCACAAGACGGGACAGGCTCGTCTTTTGGTCCAGGGGGTGGTTGATCGTGTTTGGGAGAGAACCCCCGGTGTGTTCACCGCGGGCAAGGAGAAGACCCTCACCCTTGCCCTCTCCCGCCTCCGGAAATCGTAGGTGATCTGCGCGCTACTGCTGGGGCTACTGCTGGTGTCGAAAGATGTAGGTTCGCAAACCCCCGAGTTGTCAGGGTTTGTGTCGCGGGCAGCCAGCTTGGAAGATGGCCGCTCCGATACCTGAGCAATCCGGCCTCCATTTGCTCAGACGGGAGGTCAACCTGGTCTGGTAGCAGGCTATGTACTGCGTGAGCATCTGCCTGAAAGGACCTCCGTTGCCGTTAGTTTGGGCAGGAGGCAATCATCTTGGGTGCGTGGACTGGAACGCGGCGGCGAGGACCGCGGGCTCGCGATCGTCCGTGTTGTGAGTTGTTCCTCCGTCTCGAATCTGCCCATCTCTAAGTCCGATAAGAGGAGTTATGTTGTTAGGTCGGTGGGAGAAAGTCGCGCGGGGTTGGGCTGCTCGCCCGATAAGGCCGGTTCTGTTGAATCGCCTACCGATGTACGTTGGTCCTGGACGTCCGAAGAACATCTGGGTGCCCTCGACAGGTCTCTCTGGCGGGCGCGACCCTGTTAACAGGTAGGTCTTTGGTTCGAATCCAAGTCGGGGAGTTCCGCTCCGAGAGCTCGGCGCGGGCCTACTCGGCCACCGGCCCCGGCGCGCAGAAACACGATGACGTCGCCGTCACGTCAGTGCGCCGCCAGGCCCCGGCAAGCAGCGAGCCGACCTCCATCGCTTCGACGGCGCGGCCCTGCGCCGCCAGTGCCTCGCGTAGTCCCAGGATCGACCAGCCGTTGCCAGAGTTGCGCTCAAGATCCTCGCGATACACCGCCTCGGCCTCTTCGAAGTGGCCGGCCGCCATCAGAAGGGCCCCGAGCGAATGGCGCACGGGCAGCATCCACGCGGGCGGCTCGTCGTAGACGAGAGCGTCCTCCGCGGCGATCGCGCGGCGCAGGGACGCGAAAGCGCTGCCGTGCTGCCCCTCGCGGAACGCGACCTCGCCCTCAAGCATGGCCCGCGCGATGGGCAGGACCGTGTCCACCTTGTTGTTGAAGACCCACCAATCGCCGGGGATCGCGGCGGCCGCAGACTCGAACGCCGCGACCTCCGACCGCGCCTCCTCGGTCCGCCCCGTCGCCGCATAGGCGATCCCGCGGGCGTAATGGCGGACCGCTCGAGTCACCAGCCGATAGTCCGGTCGCGGCGGCTCGGCGAGGATGTCCTCCCAGCGCCCGAAGCGGACCTGAACGTGGAACGTTGTGGCCATGATGCCTTCGATCAGGCCGCCGTACTTCTCGACAACCTGTGGCGGGAGGTCGCGCTCCAGTTCTCGGGCGGCCCGAATGGCCGAGTCGTACCGTGCCTCCATCATCGAGGCGTAGGCCAGGAAGTGGAGGTTGTGGGCGAAGTAGATCCAGTACAGGTCGGGCTCGGGCGCGGTCTCGAAGTACGCCCGGTCGGTGGCGACCGCGCGGGTGTTGATGTCGGCGGCGTCAGCGTAGCGGCCCACGCGCACGTAGATGTGGGACGGCATGTGCACGACGTGGCCTGCACCCGGCACGAGGTGGGCGAGGCGATCGGCGGCCGCCTCGGCCTTCTCCGGGTGCGCCGCCTCCACCGCGTGAATGTAGAAGTGGGCAGCACCGGGATGGTCGGGGTGGGCGGCCTGCACCGTCTCGAGCACCTCGATGATCTCTTCGATCCGACGCTTGGGCGCGCCCTCGTTCGTCCAGTAGTCCCATGGCTGCAGGTCCATGAGCGACTCGGCGTAGAGCGCCCCGACGTCCGGATCGCCCGGATGCGCCTTCCACGCCCGCTCCATCGCGGCGGCGTATGCCTCATCGAGCGTCCGTTGCTGCGCGGGCGGGGGCCACGTGTAGCGGGCAACCACCGCCTCCACGAGCGCGGTCTCGACGGCACTCGTCGTGCTCCCGGCCCTTTGCTGCGCCTCCTGAGCCGCCTGCCAGGCGGCCCGCCAACGCTCCTCGGTCATGACCGGATCGTTGATGTTCATGCCCGTCGAGTAGGCGATGCCCCACCACGGCATCGGGCTGTCCGGGTCGAGGGCCGCCGCTTCCCTGAACGAGCGGATGGCCTCGGCGTGGTTGAAGCCGTAGGCCAGCTGAAGGCCCTGGTCGAACCAGCGCTGCGCCGCTTCGGACGACGTGTCGATGGGCCGGTGATATCCGTCGAGGCCGTCAAAGAGCTTCGCCCCGGTGAGGCTCTGCTCGATATGGGGGTGCTGGCAGCCCAACAGCAACAAGACGGCGGCGGCGGCGAGAGGTGTCCGAGCCATCGATCGACTCCTTGTGCAAAGTCCGCAGGATCCGGCCACGGATTATCCGCGATTCTCTGCTCAGGGCAACCGCGGACTCGATCCCTCTCGCGGGAGACGCAGCGATCTGCCGCCCGCGCGGACGTCAGTGCAATGGGTTACTGGTCCAAGCCTATGCGCTTCCGCTGGTGTTTGGAATATTATCCCAAGTTGTATCGTACAGGCGTGCAGCACACACGATCGGCATCTCGACGGAGCATGACATTGCTGGCGACCGGTGAGTACGGCGAGCCGGAATGCCGCGGATTGAATCGACGCGCGGAGGCCGGGAACGCGTGATTCCGTCGTTTTCAGTTGCGTCTGCGAACATCACCTCCGACAGTGACATCAGGGAACACTTGAATTTGCACATTTCATATGTCCAACCTACGGAGTACGGCATCGTTCACACTCGCAAGAACTGAAAGGACAGCAATCATGATGAGCAATGAAATCAAGGCTCACTACGCTTCTCCTGGGCTAAGTGAGCGCATCGTTCAGGGGCTTGAGGCTATCGGGAAATCTCCCGCATCTGTGGACCTCGACGACCTCGCGGCTCTAGACGAGTTCCACCTTCGCGGGCCCGCGGCGACCCGAGAGCTCATCGAGATTCTGGATGTGGGCGCCGATTCCCACGTACTCGATGTGGGGTCCGGTCTGGGAGGGCCGGCGCGCCGCCTTGCGAAGGCGACCGGATGCCGGGTCACGGGTGTCGACCTGAGCGAGGACTACTGCGCGGTCGGGAACGAGCTGACCGGATGGCTGGGTCTGTCGGAACTCGTTCGCCTCGAGCCAGGAGACGCGACGAGGCTCGAGGGCTTCGCTCCATCTTCGTTCGATGCCGCTTGGTCGATTCATGTCGGAATGAACGTCGAGGACAAGGGCTCACTCTATGCCAGCGTCGCCCATGTCCTGAAGCCTGGAGCCCCGTTCGTTCTGTTCGACATACTTTCGGCGGGCGCTGAGGAGCCACAATACCCTACGCCCTGGGCCGCGACATCCGAGCAAAGCTTCCTTGCCACCGCTGATGAGATGTCTGCGCACCTCCAGCGCGCTGGCTTTTCCATCATAGAGATCAAAGACCAAACATCGGAGGCGGTCGCGTTTCTCGACCACACCCTCGATCAAATGAAAGGCCTCGGCGGGCCGCCGCCGCTCGGGCTCCACCTGATCCTGGGACCGAATTTCAAGGAGATCCTCGCAGGTGTGCGACGAAACCTCGCGGAAGGCCGCCTGGCGCCCACCGTCATCTACAGTCGCAAGAACTAGAAGGAGAACATCATGACAACGAAACCCAGAACTCTGGTAATTAGCCCTTTGGCTCATCGAGCATAGCGCATGAAAAACGCCGCACAGGGTGGAGCGCGGCGTTTCGTCCCCAAGGAATGAAAGGGGACACCTTGAGGGTGGTTTACAAATTGTCGTGGCGAGGGCATCGACAGTCAAGGGAAAAGCGTCTAGACGCATCACGCATAGCGCATGAAAAAACGCCGCTCCGGGGGTGGGACGGCGTTTCGCCAAGAAGAATGGTGGTGAGCCAGAAGGACATTCAGATCATCGGCGTGCCGGCATCGGCACTCAAGGGGAAAGCGTCACCGATTCTTGCCTCCGGCCAACTGACAATACGGCAACCGCTCACCTAGGACGCGGTGCATAAGGCGGTCGAATCGCGTCCAATCCGATTCCTTCCGCCAGGAGTATCGGAATGCCTGCTCATCAACGTACGCTTCAAGATGATCAGGACGGACTGCGACGTATGTTCCCTTTAGGCCTCTCCTGCTGCCGACTTCCCGTGCACTGAACAGCTAGGGCAGGTTCAGTGACGCTGGCCGCCCTGTGGTGTAGCACCAGCAGCGTCTCGTCGTCCTCGACCGGTGCCCTGCCATGATACTTGCCCGCCTGCACCCCCCGCCGCCAGGATGAGCGTGACGACCGCCGACCCGTGACGCTCGGTTTCCGGTCGGGTATGCCTAGACCGCGAATCCACGGCTGGCGCACCAGACGTTGCGTTGGCCTTGGTCAGTAACGATACTGGCGTGCACCGCCGAGGGCCATGGCCCATCGGGGTTGTTGAGTACCAGTTGCACCAACGCGGTAATTGGCAGGAAAAGGAGTTTAGGAATGGCAACCACACAATCGAGAATCAGCCCGAACCGCTTCGTCACGGTAATGCTCGCGCTGGCGCCGCTGGTCGTGATGGGTTTTGCCCCGGCGGCGGCGGCACAGCAATTGTTTGGGGACTTTGAAGCGCCCGAGGGGTGGCTTCCGCCGCCTCTTAACCCCACGGGGGTGCAGCTCGAGACGAGGAAGCTGGGCCCGGGGGTCTACGCGCTTCTTTCAAGCAAGCCGCCCGTGGACAACGCCGGGTTCGTCGTGGGCGAGCGCGGGGTATTGGTGATCGACGCGCACTTCAACGGCGCCATGGCCCGGCAGATCCAGGCGGCCATCCGCAAGGTGACCGATAAGCCCATCCTCTACTTGGTCAACACCAACTACCACGGTGACCACACCTTTGGGAACTACGCTTTCCCGGCCGAGACGAAGATCGTGGCCCACCGGAAAACGGCCGAGGCGATGCGCAATTTCGAGGCTGAGAAAAAGTTACTCCTCGCGACGGTGGACGGCGACCCGGCGGTGTTCTCCGGCGTGCGGCTACGCCTGCCGGATGTGGTGTTCGAGGAATCCCTGCGGCTGGACCTGGGTGGTCGTGTGGTGGAGTTGCATCACTTCGGCCACGGCAACACGCCCGGTGACACCGTCGTGTACGTGCCGGAGGTGAGGGTGGCCTGGACGGGCAACCTGGTCCTCGGCGCGGGGTCGATACCCTGGGCCATCGAGGGGCACACCCCGGCCTATCGGAAAACGATCGCCCGTCTTGCGGCGAGCCTCGATATCGAGACGATTGTTGGGGGGCACTTCCCGATGACGTCGCGGGACATCTTGGGCACCTACCTTCGTTATCTGAGCGAGCACATCAGCTCGGTGCAGGGGGCGATCCGCTCCGGCCAAACGCTGGAGCAGACGCTGGCCAGCATGCCGCTGGCAGACTCCTACCTTCCACCGGCGGACTCGCCTTTCGCTCCATTCCGGCCCATCTTGAAAGGCTTAAATCTTTGGAACGTCAAGAAGACCTACCTGGAACTGAAGGCGGGAACCGTCGCGGTCACTCAGGTCCGCCACCGAACCATCAAGATCGACGGCCTGGACATCTTCTATCGTGAAGCCGGCCCTACTGACGCACCGACCATCTTGTTGCTGCACGGCTTTCCGACGTCGTCTCACATGTTCCGCAATCTCATGCCGGCTCTGGCGGATGAGTTCCACCTCGTGGCCCCGGATTATCCAGGTTACGGCAACAGCTCGATGCCGAGTCTTGACGAGTTAGATTACTCATTCGATCACTTCGCCCAGATCGTTGACACGTTCACCGAGAAGCTCGGTCTCGACAAGTACAGCCTCTATCTGATGGACTACGGCGCGCCGGTGGGGTTCCGACTGGCCGTCAAGCATCCCGAGCGCGTAGAGGCGCTGATCATCCAGAACGGCAACGCCTATGAAGAAGGGCTGCTCGAGTTCTGGGATCCGATCAAGACATATTGGAAGGATAACACGCCGGAGAACGCCGTCGCTCTGCGTGGGCTCTTGACCATCGACGCCACCAAGTGGCAGTACACGCACGGAGTTCGTGACCTTCAAGCCATCAGTCCCGACAACTGGAACGTAGACCAGCCGCTGCTGGATCGACCGGGTAACGCCGAGATTCAGCTGGCAATGTTCTACGACTACCGCACGAACGTCCCGCTATACCCGAGTTGGCAGGCGTACCTTCGGTCGTATCAACCGCCGACGTTGATCGTCTGGGGCAAGAACGACCCGATCTTTCCCGCCGAGGGAGCCCATCCGTACAAGCGGGACCTCACGAACCTTGAGTTCCACTTGCTGGAGACGGGCCACTTCGCGTTGGAGGAAGACGGCGATGTGATCGCTATGCTGATTCGGTCGTTCCTCGGGCGCAACATATCAGGTGACCGCTGAAATATCGTTTGTCGGTCGCCCCAAACCTGCCTGGCCGCAGCCGGGCCCAAACGAGAGGAGTTCACCATGCCCCGCATCCAACCAGTCAAGACCGACGAAGCCCAGGGCAAAGCCAAAGCGCTGCTCGACGGCGTCGAGAAGGCCATGGGCATGACGCCCAACCTCATGCGCACCATGGCGCAGTCCCCCGCGGTGCTCGAAGCCTATCTCGGCTTCGGTAAGGCGCTGGCGGGCGCCAGCCTCGGCGCCCAGCTGCGCGAGCAGATCGCCGTGGCCGTCGCTGGCGAGAACGCCTGTGGCTATTGCGCGTCGGCCCACACCGCTGCCGGCAAGAAACTCGGTGTGGAAGAAGGCGAGCTTGCCGCCAACCTCAAGGCACTCAGCGGTGATGCAAAGACGGGGGTGGCGCTCGAGTTCGCGCGGCGAATCGTCATCGAGCGCGGCTGGGTCAGCGACGACGATCTGAAGCGCGTACGTGACGCCGGCTACAGCGATGGCGAGATCGCGGAGATCGTCGCCGCCGTAGCGCAGAACATCTTCTCCAATTACTTCAATCACGTTGCACAAACGGAGGTGGATTTCCCGCACGTGGAAGTTCGCCAGCTGGCTTCAGCATGACGTTCACGGGGTGCACGCGGGCGTCGAGCGCGAGTTCGTGCGACAGTTGGTTCAGGTGGCGACCCGACGTGCCGTAGGAAAGGACTAATGAAGACGCTCATTTGTCCTACATGTGGCTGTTCCCTGGTGAGGCTGGGGATCAGCAAAGAGAACTCGGTAACGAACCACTCCAACGGGAAAGAATATCACTTCTGTTGCCAGGGATGCGCCGACCTGTTCACGGCTGATCCGGCGAAGTACCTTGAGCAAACGAAGGACTTGGTTGTATGTCCGACCTGTTTGGCTGAGAAACCAATCGAATCCGCCGTGACCATCAACGTCGGCGGGCACGAAGTCCACTTTTGCGGGTGCCCTTACTGCGCAGAACTGTTCCAGAAGAGCCCCGATTTCTATATTCAACGCCTGGAAGGCACCATACCGCACGAGGGTGTGCTTGGTCATGGGGGATGCTGTGTTCGGCCAGACGAGACAGCTTTGCTGAAGTGAAGCCATAAGCCACTGAACGAGAGAAGGTAGCGGTGTCTGAATGTTGCGTCATTCCGCATACAGGTGACCCTCCAGCGTGCCCAATGAGCGGCAGCCGTACGAGACCTGTCGGCAGGAGAACCGTCGAGAGCCTTGTCAAACCCGAAGTCAGGGCGACCTTGACGCCGCAGCCGTATCACTTCTGCGACGCGCCTGACTGCGACACCGTGTATGTCTCCGCATTGGGCGATCACATCATCACCAAGGACATGCTGACGGTGCGCGTGGGGATCAAGGAAACCGAAGACCCGATCCCGCTCTGCTATTGCTTCGGGTATGACCGTAAAGCCGTGCACGACGATATCCGGCGCAACAACGATACAGACATTCAGAGAATCATCACCGAGCGCGTGAAGGCCGGAGAATGTCGGTGCGAAGAGACGAATCCGAGCGGAGGCTGCTGTTTGGGAACCGTCGCGAAGACGATCCGGCACGCCCGCGCCTTGAAGGAACAGGGACTACTCTAACCGGGACGGAAATAAATAAAAGGAAGAAACGAAAATGAAAGCAGCAGTCATGATCGAGTTCGGCGACTTCGA
>JACZXL010000117.1 GCA_022571635.1 Planctomycetota bacterium | reverse complement strand
TCGATCTTCCGGAGATTGATCCATATCGCTATGGGCTTCCGACCCGGCCGATTCTCGCCACGATTACTACGGAGGAAACGTCCCTCGAAAACGTACCCGGGTTGGTGGAGCCGATCAGCCTGCGGCGATTCAAGGCGAACGTAACTGCGGACGTCGAAACCCAAGACTACGCCGTCGAGGGGAACGCCATCGTGATCCGCGCCGCTCACGATCAGACGCTAACCAGGCTGAAGTTTGACATCACGGCCGGTCTCGTCGACGGCACGCTTTCCCCGCGCGGCACGCTCACCCTCGACGCCCTTCAGATCGTGTACCTCGAGCGGATGATCGGGTCAGCCAAGGGGACGCTCAGCGATTGGATCGGCAACAAGGGGTCCGTCGTCGCCGCGGTGAACTGGACCCGCACCGGCTTGGCAACGACGCTCACAGCTGATCTGCCCTACCTCAAGGGCGAGTTCAGGGCCACGCTCGTCGATGATCTCGATGATCTGGTTTCGATTACGTCCGACGCATCAACCCTGACGCTCCAAAAGAGCGCGCTCGAGTCGGCGCTGAATCCCAAATCCACTTCCAAAAAGAGCGAGCCGGCGGACCGCGTCTTCACGGTTCCCGCGGACGTGCCGGTATCACTGGCGGTCAAGACACTGCGCTTCCCTCTGGCCATGCTCCAGGACAAGCCCTTCGATACCGCCGCTGTAGATATTGATCTGACGGTGACCGGCGGCCCGCTGCAACTGGTGGACGCGGCCGGTAAGAAATCAGGCCTCGGCGACATGACCATCACGGTGACGAGTAACGATCTGGCCAAGGGCATCACATTTGCCATGAACGAAACGACGATGACGGGCGACTCGGCCGACGCCGGCGCCATCGATCTCAAGGGTAAAATCACCAATCTCGTCAGCGAACAGAAAACGCTTCAATTCGATCAGGGAAAGCTCGACCTCACAGCCGAGGTCACCGATGCACCAACGCACGTCGCCGACACATTCCTTGGCTTGGACGGTCTGCTCGTAGCCGCGGTCGGGCCGAAGATGAGCACGTCGTTTCGAGCGATACACTTCTCGCCCAACTCCGGGGCAATCCGCGGCAGACTCACCGCCACCAACGGCTCGATCGAAGGCCGGATCGTCGGCCGAGACAACGCGTTGATCCTTCCCCGCTCGACGCCGTTGCAAGCGGAGTTGGAACTCACGCCGCCGCTTCGTGAACGACTGCTCGCCAAGATTCACCCGGTGCTCGCCGACATTCGCAGCACCGAGCAGCCGGTGCGCGTCTCAATCGCGGGGGCGCGGCTGCCGCTTGACGGCGATGTCAGTCGCCTAAAGGCGGATATTGAAATCACCATCGGCAACGTCGAGTTCGACAGCGGTTCCGTCACGTTGGGATTGCTGACGATCCTCAATGCGTCCAACGCCAAGACCATACCCGGGCGGATCGAGCCGATCATCGCCAAAATCAGAAAGGGCGTCGTCACCTACGACCGGTTTGAGGTCATCATCGACAAGTACACGATGGCGTACTCCGGCAAGATCGACCTCAACACACAGACCGTGGACATCCGGACGGAAATTCCCTTGGATGCACTGGCCGTCACCTTCAAGGAATTGGAAGGCTACGCGGACCAGATCGTCGTCCCGGTGGTGACGCGCGGGAAGTTCGGCAACCTCAAGAACAGAATCGACCCGGACTTCGATCTGGTCGGGGCGATCGCCAAGGCCGGCTTGAGCGGCCTGCTCAAGGAAAAACTCGGGGGCAAGGATTTGCCGCTCGGCAAAATCCTCGACGGGATATTCAAGGAACGCGATAAGCGATAGACGTTACCCGTGCGGCCTCACTCTTCCAGCAGGTCGATCGAGATATCCGATCCATGCACGGCCACTTCAAGCGTGTAATACTCCCACGAACCGGCGACCTTCTCAGCTTGCACGTACAGCGATCCCGATCCCTTTTGGCCGGAGATGGGAATCACAATATCCGCGTACCCGGAACTCGGGTTGACCTCCATGTTGCCGGTAAAGATCAACCCATCATCGATGCGATTGCCCAGGTGCTCGATCACGGCTGGATTGGTTTGCGCTTCGTAGAGTGCCGTTTCATACACCTCCGTGCTCTTCATCACGCCGAAGACGAGCGCGAAGATGAGAACGAAAAACGCAACCCCACCGCCGACGAGCGCGATGCACCCGGTTGGCACGGCCCATTTCCAGTTGCGACTCCACCAGCCCGGAGGGGGTTGTGGTGAATGATCCGTCTGATACTACCCTTGATTTGACGGTTCTTGCTGCGCTTGCTGTTCGTACATGATGCCCCCCCTCCGGTAGGTTCACAAATACGTTTTCGACGTATTCATATCGGCGCAGCCGCAGGCCAAGTACAGGTCCGAAAATAACCGCTGCACGCCCTATCCTTCTACATCACGCGCAACGGATCGCAATCCTTCTTCGAGATGGCCACTTGCGCCGCAGGAAGCGCAGAGCGAAGTTGTTTGCGCAACACGCGAAGGTAGCCGCGCTCCGTGTTGGTGTGTCCCGCGAGGATGATCGTGCATCCCTCGGCTTGGGCGGCCAACACATCGTGATGACGCATCTCACCGGTGATAAACGCTTCACATCCCTGCGCCGTCGCTTCGGTTCGCAGCGCCCCGCCGGCCCCGGCACACAGACCGATCGTGCGATAACGGCGCGGCGCACGGCTGCCGACCGCCACCCGGAGTTGACTCATGCCCAATCGTCGCTTTATTCGCTCCACCAGCACGCGGAGCGAGAGCTTTTGATCGAGCACCACACGCCGACCCTGACCAACGTCCCGCTGCGGTCGAGGCTGTAGCTCGTAAATCTCGATCGGCGGCTCCTCGTAGGGATGGAACTGTTTGATCGTCGTCACCGCAAGCGCTTGCGATGCCCGCGGACAGACCATTTCCAAGCGAACTTCACCAACGCGTTGAATCTCGCCGCGCCGTCCGACCGAAGGGGTTGTCTCCTTCCCACCCAGAAACGTGCCCATTCCTGTTATCTCAAACGAACAGAGTTCATATTTGCCAATGCGCCCCGCTCCGGCCGCCGCCAGTGTGTTGCGCAATCGTTCGACCGATTCTGCCGGGCAGAACGTCACAATCTTGCATTGTTCGGATTCAGGCTGCGCCCCGTGCGCTTCCAAGGCGCGCACGTCGCCGCTGCCCAATCCTTTGGCGATCCAGTCGTTCACGCCACCCGGCGCTGCATCGAGGGCCGTATGCGGTGAATAAATCGCGATCCCCGCTCGCGCCGCCTCCAAAATGATCCGCTGCTTCGGATCAGCATCCGTCACCCGCTCCAGTGGATCGAAGATCGGCGGGTGATACGAAACAATCATCTGGGCCTTGGCATCGATCGCCTCGCGCAACACCGCTTCCGTCAGATCGATCGTCAGCAGGATCGAGTCAGCCTTCCAACTCGTTGAACCAACCAGCAATCCGACGTTATCCCAATCCGCGGCATACTCCAGCGGGGCGATCGCTTCTAGGACTTCTGTGACGTCACTCACGTTCATTTCTTCAACCTACCCGATTCACGACCGCGCCGCCGCCTCGTCCATAGATCAATGATAAGCGCCAGGTACACCGGCACATAGGCGGCGAACATCACCCATGTCGGAACCGTCCAGTCGATCACATCGGCTAACTGAACGTATCCCCACGGAAGCGTGAGCGAAGCGATCCACACGGCTGGGCTCGGCGCGCGCGGCATCAGCACCAACGCCCACAGCAAATACCACGGGTGGGCGGTGCTCGAAAACAAGACCATCGCCAGCAGAACGACCCGACAGCCCGCCCAGACGTCGAGTCGGCTGAAGAACACCGCTGCGATCACCGCGCCGACCAAGGCCAGGCCGATCGCGCGCGCGATCAACTCGTGACGCTCCTTCTTTTGCCATTCAATGCGCTCATCTTCAATTGGATCGACTTCGCCCAGCGCCCACAGCGTCGGTTCGTAGACCGATCCAAAGTGCGCCCACTTCTGGCTGAACCGCGAGGCTGTCTTGGTAAGATTCGATAACGGCTCGCCGCTATGCGTAAACCACAGTGGCGCCGCGAGCGCTACGCAAACGACTAAACCGAGCACAGCGCTCCCCAGCCAGGCCCGTAGATTGCGGCCTTTGAGCAACAGTGCTGCCAACGGGATCGTCACCGGCTTGACCAGAGCGCCCATCGCAAGGGCGATCGTCCATCGCCAAACCGCTTGCGGCTTCGCAGCGAACAACAGCAGCGCTAGCACAAGCAACGCCACGCCGATCGAATCCTGATGACCCGACCCTGCGATCTCGGTAATTGGTAGCGGATGCCACGCATACAAAGCCGCCCACCATGCTGACCGATCACAACGGCGCAGCACGATGAGTATCAAACCGATGGCGGCAACGTCAAACAGCGTCATCGCAGCGCGAATCAACCGGGCGCTTTGGACTGGACTCGATTCTGTCTCGCCGATGATCGCGCCGCAGACTGCGAACACCCATTGACTCGTAGGCAAATAGATCGTGTGCAACTCGGGATTATTGATCAGCGGCAACAACGCTCCTTCACCCGGCCAGGCTTCACCATCCACGAGCGCCCGCCCCTGTTGCATCAACACACCCAGCGGCCGTTCAACGATGGCGTCCGAATCAAACCCCAGGCGCTGCATCGGCGCGGTCAAATATGGATTGATTCCGTGCGCGAGGTTTCTCCCATCAAGCACATAGCGATACACATCGTCGCTCAGCGCCGGCTCGTGGGTGAGCAGCACGCCGACTCGCACCGCCACCGCAACGAGCAAGACGAACACGGCCACCCTCGCAAATCGACCGCGTGGCTGCGCCTGAGGCGCGCGACGAAGGAGCATCCACATCCCTGTCAGCGCCGCCCATACGCAAGCCGAGGCCACCCAATACGGCCATAATGCGAGCAGATTTGCTTGACCGGCCTCGACGCTGGGCGTGCGATCGAGACGCATCATCGCCAGCGCGACAACCAGGGCTGTCAGCGACACGATCGCCCCGATCACGACGCCCACACAGACCCGCACCGACCCTGGTTGATGTGGCTGAGCTGACATGCCGGGCATGATATGTCCTGCCCATCTTCGCGCCCTAATTCAATATTGACCCTTCAAACTCCGTCCGGTCGAGGATATAGTTCCACCGATCCGAACTGTACGTTGCACGTATCAGGAGACGCCAACAATGTGGCAATCATCAAACCCGGTTCTCAACAACAACAGCAGCGCGTTCGACGAGTACTACGGCAAGAAGATGTACGCCGAGCAGGCGAACGTCACGACTGTACAGGGGGTCGTCAACAAAACGGCGATCCTCATCAGCATCGCTGTCGCCGCGGGGGCCGGTGGGTATTGGCTGATCAGCACCGGCACCTCGACGTCGTTCGTGTGGATCAGTTGCCTGGCCTCGATGGGAATCTGTTTCGGTGCGTATATGGTTCTGCGCGGCAATCCCGCCCACGCGCGATGGTTAGCGCCGATCTATGCCGTGGCGGAGGGCGTTTTCCTCGGCGCACTTACCGCCGCGCTGGACCGAATGCTCGAAGGTATGGCCATTGCTGCGACGGGCGGGCTGGCGCTTCAGGCGCTCATCATCACGATCAGCATTATGGGGTCGATGCTCGCGCTGTATTCGATGCGCATACTAAGACCGACGCGCAGGTTCGTCGCGACGGTCAGCGTGCTCAGCCTGGGCATCGGGATCACGTACTTGATCTCCTGGCCGCTCGCCATGTTCGGCATGCAGTTGCCCTTTATCAGTCTGACCAGCGCTGTCGGCGAGGGATGGATGCCGATGATCGGGCTGGGCATCAACGTGCTGTTCCTCGGCGTGGCGTCGATGTGGCTGATCATCGACTTCGGCATGATCGAAGAAAAGGTCGCGGCCGGCGCACCCAAACAGATGGAGTGGTACTGCGGTTTTGCGCTGCTGGTTTCACTGGCCTGGATCTACTACGAGTCGGTGAAGCTCGCCTTCCGCCTCGCCCTTCTCGTGGGCAACCGCGACTGACACCCGCCGAGCGCGCACACTTCCCAAACACCCAAAGCCCAGGGACTCCCGTCCCTGGGATTCCTTGCACTCAACACAAAACCTTCCAAAACACCGGGTATTGGGTACCATTCCCCCGTCACGCTGAACCATCTACCAAGAGGGTTCCAATGGCTGATCGTCAAGATGTAGGGCTGATCCTCATCAGCATCGGCTTCGTCGTCCTGCTAGGCGGCGCGGCGGGGGTGTTCTACCTCCGGCAGACGATGAATCAGGCAACATCAACGCCGGTGACGCCCTACGGCCGGGCGATGCCGAATCAGAACTTCACCGGGACATGGACGTCTCCCGACCAAGCCAAGATTGATCAATACACCGATGAGCTCGAGGCCGACCCGTCGTCCTTTGGCGCTTTTCTCGGAAGGGCTGAGGCGCATCGGCGCACACTCAACTATCAGGCGGCCCTTGACGACTACAACAGTGCGCTTCAACTCGACCCATCGAGCCTCGAAGCACTTCGGGGCCGCGCCAAAGTGCGCATGATTTGGGGGGAACACGATCTGGCGCTTCAAGACATCACCACGGTCGTCGAAAGCCGCGCCGCAACCTCCAGCGACTACGCGGCTCGGGCAAACATCAACATGCAGCTTGGTAACTTTGCCGAGGCCGTGACCGACTACGACACAGCGCTGGATCTCGACCCGACGAATATCATTTACGTTCGCCAACGAGCATGGGTGGCGCTCAGCGCCGGTCAATATAAAAAGGCCGTCGATGACTATTCGAGGATGCTGGAGATTGATCCTGATGAGCCACACGCCCGGTACAGTCGCGGCTTTGCGAAGTTTCAATTGCGCGACTACGACGGTGCGATCAAGGATCTGCGACGTGCGGTCAGAATGTCGCCGAACAACGCGCTGATGCACGCCGACCTTGCGCGGATGCTTCACGCGGATGGCCGGTCGAAAGACGCGATGAAACAAGCGGATCGCGCGGTCGATCTTCAGCAGTTTTCGGAAATCCGAGGATTCTGGGTGCGGGCGCAGCTGCATCGGGACTTGGGGCGCTTCGATGCCGCCTTGGAAGATCTGGAGAGCGCGCTGAGATGGGAACCCAAGAGCAGCTTCCTGCATCGTGAGCAGGCCTGGGTGCATTGGGCCGAGGGAGACCACGACGCAGCCATCGCGCCATTTACCAAGGCCACCGAATTGGCCCCATCAGATATGTACGGCCATCTGGGCCTTGGGGTGATGTACTACCACCTCGGCCGATGGAGTGATGCGCAGACCTCCTTACGCCGCGCGATCGACGTCGCCGACGAGTCGGCCGACTACGTTCACTTTTACCTGTACCTAAGTGATGCTCGAGCCGGCGATCGGGCCGGGGCCGAGGCGCTGATGGCAGCGTATGCCCAAGATCGCGAACCGATCCGTGATGGCGATTGGCCGGGGCGCATCGTCGCATTCCTGGCGACTGAGCTAACGGAAGGTGAACTGCTCGAGGCCGCCCGAGTACCCGCTGAGCAACCCGCAATCGAGCGGCTGTGCGAGGCGCATTTTTACATTGGATCGTTGCGGCTCATTGAGGGCGACCGCGATGGAGCGGTTCGGGCCTTCCGCCAATGCCTCAAGCAAGGCGCAACGAGTTTCTATGAGCACCACAGCGCTCGGTCCGAATTGCGCGCGCTCGGCGAAGACCTCTGATCGCGTCCCGCCCCACCGTCGGCCGCCGACAAGGACGATCCACTGCCACCCTACCCCTTGACAGGCTAGGGGAGCAGAGGTACTGTTTCCCTAGAGCAACTAGGGGAGCGACCATGGCCCGCAAAAAACCGCCCGAGCTATTGCCGGGCACATTGGATTTGATGATCCTCAAGACGCTGGCTGCCGGGCCGAACCACGGGTACGGCATCGCCCGGCGAATCAAGCAAACCTCTGACGATGTGTTGCACGTCGAGGAAGGGTCGCTGTACCCGGCCCTGCACAGGCTCGCGAAACGCGGTTACCTCGACTCCGAGTGGCGCTCCAGCGAGTCGAATCGGCGCGCGAAGTATTACCGGCTTACGCGCAAAGGCCGGACGAAGCTCAAGGCACAAACCCGCAACTGGGCGCAGCTCACTACCGCCATCGACAAGGTTCTGAGCGCGCGAACGGCGGGGAAGGCGGCGACGAAGGGCTGGACATGAACGAAGCGGCGCCGCTGAGGTTTGGTTTGCCGAAGTTCGATTCGCGCAATGACCAGCAGATCGAAGCCGAGATCGATGATGAGCTGACGTTTCACATCGAACAGGCGACGCGAGAGTTTGTTGAGGCGGGGCAATCGGATGAGGATGCCAAGGTCAACGCACTCGCCCAATTCGGGAACGTAGATCAAGTCAAAGCGCAATGCAAACGCATCGCTTTGGAGGAACGAATCATGTTGCAACGAATCAATCTCGTCCTGATGATTGTCGTGCTGCTCGCGGTCGCGTTCGTCAGCGTGCAGATGTATGTCACACAGAAGCACAACACGTTGGCGCTACAAGCGATTGTCGCGGATCTCGCCGGTCTGAAAGTAGCGGCAACCCAAGCCAGCCGTGACGGGAAAGTCACCATCCTTGGCGCGGTTTCTCGCCCCGGTCTCTACCCAATTCCAAAGGTGGGCGACTACACCCTGGCCGATGTTCTGGTTGACGCCGGCCCGAGTGATCGTGCGTTTGAGGTAAAGCTCTTTCGACGAGTAAATGGAGAGCGCACACTATTCGCCCAGGAGACCATCAGCATGCTCCACGAGATGGATCGTCTCAAAGAACAGATCGTGGATGGCGACCGCGTGGTCGTGGAGCCCGTTCTCAGCTACCAGCCAGCACAATCAACGTCCCACATGGGCTTCGTCTATGTCGATGGATCGATCCTGCGCCCCGGCGCGTATGCGCTTCAAGCCGGCGGCAACATGACGGTCTCGATGCTCATCAAGGCGGCGGGCGGATTGAAGCACTCGCCTGTTCAGGTGCAGGTGACGCGGTTTGATGAGACGGGTAACCGCGAAATGATCGTCGATAGCCTCATCAACCAGGCGAGTGACTTGAATCAGGGCGATGTGCTGTTGCACCCGGATGATCATGTCATTTTTTCAGCCGCAGGTGAACCGAAGTGAAATAAGAAACCCAGGGACAGGAGTCCCTGGGCTTTGGGGATTACCAAAACGAAATTATCGCAGCTCACCAACGACGTTTATTTGTCGTCCTTCACCTCGTACTCGGCGTCGATGATGTCGTCCGCAGGCTTGGATTCGGATTCATCGCCGGCATCGTCCTGCGCAGCGGCGCCGGCACTGGCGGCGGTCGCTTCGTACACCGCCTTGCCCAGCTCGATCGAAACCTCGTTGAACTGTTTGAGCGCAGCTTCGATGGCATCTTTGTCGTCACCCTTGATCTTGTCCTCGAGGTTGGAGATCGCGGATTCGATGTTCCCGCGCACCTCGGAGGTGAGCTTCTCGCCGTGCTCTTCCAGCGACTTCTTCGTCGAATACACGACCTGATCGGCCTGGTTCTTGAGATCGATCAGCTCTCGCCTCGCCTTGTCGTCGGCAGCATGCTCATCAGCGTCCTTCTTCATCCGCTCGATTTCCTCAGCGGAAAGACCCGTCGAGCCGGTGATCTCGATTGACTGACTTTGGCCCGTCCCTTTGTCTGTAGCTGAGACGTTGAGAATGCCGTTGGCGTCGATGGAGAACTCGACTTCAATCTGCGGCAGGCCGCGCAGCGCTGGTGTGATGCCGGTCAGGTCGAACCGACCCAGTGTCCGGTTGTCCTTGGCGAACTCGCGCTCGCCCTGAAGAACATGGATTGTCACCGACGTCTGACTATCCGAAGCGGTGGAGAAGATTTCCTTTTTCGACGTGGGGATCGTGGTGTTCTTTTCGATGAGCTTGGTGGTGACGCCCCCGAGCGTTTCGACGCCAAGCGTAAGCGGCGTGACATCCAGCAGCAGGACGTCCTTCACGTCGCCCAGAAGGACGCCGCCCTGAATCGCCGCGCCGAGAGCCACGACCTCATCGGGGTTGATGGACTTGTCGAGCTCGTCGGTTTCGAAGATCGTCTTGGCGATCTCCTGCACCATGGGAATTCGGGTCGACCCGCCGACCAGCACCACTTCGGAAATATCACTCGGCTTGACCTTCGCATCGACAAGCGCCGTCTTGCACGGCCCGCGCAACCGATCAAAGAGGTCCCCGCACAGCGACTCGAACTTCGCCCGCGTCAACGTCTGCTGCAGGTGCTTTGGCCCGCTTTGATCAGCGGTGATGAACGGCAGGTTGATCGTGGTCTCGACCCCCTGACTGAGCTCGCACTTGGCCTTCTCCGCCGATTCCTTGAGCCGCTGCAACGCCATGGCATCATCGCGCAGGTTGATGCCGGTTTGCTTGCGGAACTCCTCGGCCACGAAGTCGATGATTCGCTGATCGAGGTCGTCGCCGCCCAAATGTCCGTCGCCGTTGCTCGCCAGCACCTCGAACACACCATCGCCGAGGTCGAGAATCGAGATGTCGAACGTGCCGCCGCCGAAGTCGAACACCGCGATCTTGGCGTTCTTCTTCTTTTCCAGTCCGTAGGCCAGGGCCGCCGCCGTCGGCTCGTTGATGATCCGCTCCACCTTGAGCCCGGCGATCTCGCCCGCTTCCTTCGTCGCAGTACGCTGCGAGTCGTTGAAGTAGGCCGGGACGGTAATCACCGCCCGATCGACCTTCTCGCCGAGATAATCCTCCGCCGTCTTCTTCAGGTCCTGGAGAATCATGGCGGAGATTTCCTGTGGCGTGTAGACCTTGTCGCGGACCTTTACCTTGACGGGCTCGTCCGCGCCGCCGACCACCTCGTAGGGCACGAGCTTCTCCTCGGCCTGCACTTCGTTGTGACGCCGACCCATGAACCGTTTGATGGAAAAAACCGTGTTCTTGGGGTTCGTCACC
>JACZXL010000339.1 GCA_022571635.1 Planctomycetota bacterium | reverse complement strand
GTAACCGGCGTGTCGCTTCCAACGCAACCGCACAGATCCGAGCCGGCAATGGTTCGATGTGCGCTGATCCTTCCAAACGAAACACGGTCGCCGTCGCTTGGGTAGGTCGCAATAGAGCGTTGAACAACTCACTTGTCACCCATGGCAGATCGCACGGACACACCAAGTACTGCGTATCGATTCCGCTTGCCAAGAGCGCCTCGATTCCACCCAGTGGCCCACAACTCGGGCGAAGATCGGCAACGTGAGGTAACGCAGGCAACGCATCTTCGGCGCCGAGAATCACGAGGCGCTCACATACCGCCCCCAGCGCTGTGGCCACCGCCTCGATCATCGTGGAACCATCCGGCAGTGAAAGTGCGTGCTTGGGCGATCCGATGCGTGTGCTGCCGCCGCCCGCCAGGATCGCGCCGGTATGCGGCCAGCGCGCCGGCTCAATCATCGGCGGTGGTCGCTTGAAGAACTTTGATCGTCTCACCGGGGCGAATCTCAGCGGGACGAATCACCTTCCCATAGCACCCGCAGCGGCCTTTGATCGCCTCTTGCAGCTCGGGGCTGATCGCGTCCAGCACAAAGCAGGGATTGCGCCGCTTGGTGATCTCCAACTCCAGACCGCCGGAGAATTGAAGCCGATCACCGATGTTCAGCTCGTCCGCGTCAAGGCCTTGTACGGTCAGGTTCTCGCCGGTCGCCCCGGGATGGAGGTCAAAGCCCTCCTCGCGCAGGGCGTCGAGGTCTTCCAGGTCGATCAGGCAGATCGCCTGGATCGGGGTCCGGTGTTTCTCGTGGTCGTGGGCGTCGCCGACGAGCCCGTCGATCGTCACCTCGCCCACCTCGATCGGCCGCTTGGGGATACCGCCGGGGGAGATATTCACGGATACCACGACGGCAGGTGACTGGTTCATCGTGAAGATGATACGCTTGAGAGCGACGGAGGAACGACCGCCCATGGATTATTCGCTTGCGGGTATGAAGGCTTTGGTCTGCGGCAGCACGCAAGGGATCGGCCGGGCCTGCGCGATCCAGATCGCCCGGGCCGGGGCCGAGGTCGTGCTCATGGCCAGGCATGAGGACGCCCTTGCCAAAGTCCGCGACGAGCTGCCGTGCAAGCACGATCAATCGCACGACTACATCGTGGCTGACTTTAGCGATTGGCAGATGGTGCAGGAGAAGGCGAACGACTATGTGTCCACCAACGGGCCCATTCAGATTCTGCTGAACAACACGGGCGGTCCGCCGGCGGGGCCCGTCTTCGAAGCGACGCCCGACGATCTGCTCAAAGCCTTCACCATGCACATCGTTTGCAATCAAGTGCTTGTGCAAGCGCTGGCCGAGGGAATGCGCAAGGCAGGTTACGGCCGAATCATCAACATCGTCTCGACGTCGGTCGTGGCGCCGATCCGTGGGCTTGGTGTTTCCAACACGACGCGCGGGGCGGTGGCGAATTGGGCGCGAACGTTGGCCGGCGAGCTCGGGCCGTTCGGCATCACCGTCAACAACATCCTGCCCGGATATACGGGTACGGCTCGTTTGAGCTCACTGATCAAAGGGAAGGCCGATCGGGCTGGGTCGAGTGTGAAGGAGATCGAGGATGAAATGATTGCCAACGTCCCCATGCGCCGGTTCGCCGAACCGCTGGAGATCGGCGCGGTGGCAGCGTTTCTCGCTTCGCCCGAGGCAAGTTACCTCAACGGCTTGAACTTGCCCGTCGATGGCGGACGCTTGGCGTGGCAATAAAGGAGGATTCACCGCAGAGACGCAGAGAGCGCAGAGCAGGCAGAAATAAACTGGCTTGGATCGATAGGATTTGTTGGTCGGACGTTACCAAGGATCGTGAGCTCACCGGATGGAGTCTTAACCATTTGATCTCTTCTCTGCGACCTCTGCGTCTCTGCGGTGAAACTCTTCTGTCATGACTCACATCACGAATTACATCGATGGGAAACAGGTCGAGCCGATCTCCGGGGCGTACTTGGACAACGTCGATCCCTCAACCGGGCAGGTGTATTCGCATGTGCCGGATTCCGATGAGCGCGATGTTGAATTGGCAGTGCAAGCGGCGCAACGCGCATTTGATTCGTGGTCTGCAACGCCCGCTGCCGAACGCTCACGCATCATGTTGGCGATCGCTGATTTGATCGAGAAGAATCTTGATTCGCTGGCTCGAGCGGAATGTATCGATAACGGCAAGCCGCTCACGCTCGCCCGGTCCGTTGATATTCCGCGGGCGGTGATGAATTTCCGCTATTTCGCGACCGCGATCTTGCATACACATTCCGAAGCGCACTTCACCGACAATCTGGCGATCAATTATACGTTGCGGCAACCGCGCGGGGTGGCGGGCTGTATCTCACCGTGGAATCTGCCGCTGTATTTGTTCACGTGGAAGGTCGCCCCGGCCATCGCCACCGGCAACACCGTCGTCGCCAAGCCGTCGGAACTCACGCCGATGACGGCATACATGTTCGGCGAACTGTGTACCGAGGCGGGTCTACCGCCGGGGGTGTTGAATATCGTCCATGGATTGGGTAACAAAGTCGGCGCGTCGATCGTCGCGCATCCGGGGGTCCCGACGATCTCCTTCACCGGCGGAACCATAACGGGATCAGCGATCGCGGCCACCGCAGCGCCGATGTTCAAGAAACTCTCGTTGGAATGCGGCGGCAAGAACCCCAACATCATCTTCGCCGATGCTGATATGGAGGATGCGATCGAAACGAGCACGCGCGCCGCCTTCGCCAATCAAGGCGAGATCTGTCTGTGTGGATCGCGCATCTTTGTCGAGCGCGGAGCGTACGATTCGTTTGTCGCAGCACTTGTCGCGAAACCGAAGCAATTGAAGGTCGGCGCTCCGC
>JACZXL010000116.1 GCA_022571635.1 Planctomycetota bacterium | reverse complement strand
CGGCGACTACGTCGGCACGATCGTCAACTGGGAGGACATCACGGCCAAGAGGACGGCCGAGGCCGAAGCCCAGAAAACCCAGCAGATGGTCAAGCAGTCGCCGGTCAACATTCTACTGTGCGATAGCGATCTGAACATCGTGTACGCCAACGACAATTCGGTGAAGACCCTCAAGGTGCTGGAGGGCGCCGGCAAGCTCGACTTCAAGGTGGATGATCTTATTGGAACCTGCATCGACAGCTTCCACAAGGACCCATCCTACCAGCGCAACATCATCGGGAACCACAAGTCGATGCTGCCGCGCAACGTCGAGATCATGATCGGCGGCGAGGACATCGACCTGCAGGTGGACGCCATCTACGACCACAATGGCGACTTCATCGGGGGCATGGCCACCTGGTCCGTCATTACCGAGAAGAAGAAAGCCGAGGCCGAGGCCAACAAGACCGCTCAGATGGTCAAGCAGTCGCCGGTCAACATTCTACTGTGCGATAGCGATCTGAACATCGTGTATGCCAACGATAATTCGGTGAAGACCCTCAAGGTGCTGGAAGGCGCCGGCAAGCTCAATTTCCGGGTCGATGATCTTATTGGAATTTGCATCGACGGCTTCCACAAGGACCCATCCTATCAGCGCAACATCATCGGGAACCATAAGTCGATGTTGCCGCGCAACGCCGAGATCATGATCGGCGGCGAGGACATCGACTTGCAGGTGGATGCGATTTACGACGCCGAGGGTGAGTTCATCGGCGGCATGGCCACCTGGTCCGTGATCACCGAGAAGAAGAAAGCCGAATCCGAGGCCAACAAGGTCCAGAACATGATGGAGAACATGCCGATCAACGTCATGCTCGCCGACAAGGACCTCAACATCGTCTACATGAACGCAACGTCTGACAAGACCCTCCGATCCATCGAGCATCAGTTGTCGGTGAAGGTGGATGACATCATGGGTATCTGCATCGACACCTTCCATAAGGATCCCTCGTATCAGCGCAATATCATCACCAACTTCAAGTCGATGCTCCCGCGCAACGCCGAGATCAAGATCGGCGACGAAGACATCGACCTGCAGGTTGACGCCGTGACCGACAAGGAGGGCGAGTTCATCGGCGCCATGGCGACCTGGACCGTGATCACCGAAAAGAAACGCATGGAGCGCGAGCAGGCCGAGGCCCAGGAGCGCGAGCAGAAGCAGGCCGCGGAACTGCAGAACAAGGTGGATCAACTCATGGTCGTCGCGCAGAAGGCCGGAGAGGGTGATCTGACCGAAGAGATTCCGTTCTCCGGCGAGGATGCGATCGGCCAACTCGCGGCCGGGTTCGGCGAGATGATCGGTAACATCTCGAACGTACTGGGCGAGGTTGGCACAGGTACGGCTCAGATCGACGCCGGCTCGCAGCAGATCGCCAGCGCCAGCCAGTCGCTCTCAGAAGGCGCATCCGAGCAGGCGTCCAACCTTGAAGAGATCAGCTCGTCGCTGGAGGAGATGTCCTCCATGACGAATCAGAATGCTGAGAACGCCAAGCAGGCGGCCGGGCTCTCCGAGGAGTCGCAGAAGTCTGCTGACAAGGGTAAGAAGGAAATGACGCAGATGGCCGAGGCGATGGACGAGATCAAGAAGTCCTCTGCCGAGATTTCCAAGATCATCAAGGTGATCGACGAGATCGCGTTCCAGACGAACCTGCTGGCGTTGAATGCGGCGGTGGAGGCGGCGCGGGCCGGCGAGGCGGGCAAGGGATTTGCCGTGGTCGCCGAGGAAGTCCGCAACCTCGCCCAGCGATCCGCGGAAGCGGCCAAGAATACCTCGGCCATGATCGAGGAGTCGACCCAACGAGCCGACACCGGCGTTTCCATCGCCCAACGCGTTGGTGAAGCGCTCGAGGAGATTGTGACCTCGACCGAGAAGGTCAACACCTTGCTCGGCGAGATCGCCTCGGCGTCGCAAGAGCAGGCCGACGGCATCGGCCAGGTCAACACGGGCGTGGGCGAGCTGGACAAGCTTACCCAAG
Source organism: Planctomycetota bacterium (assembly GCA_022571635.1). Taxonomy (GTDB): domain Bacteria; phylum Planctomycetota; class Phycisphaerae; order Phycisphaerales; family SM1A02; genus JADFNO01. Next base: position 8,961 of record JACZXL010000116.1, on the reverse strand, counting down.
CCAGCGCCGGCAACGCCGAGGAATTGGCTTCGGCTTCGGAAGAGACGGCGGCCCAGGTTGGGGCGATGCGCGAGGTGGTCGAGCGGTTCAACGCCGGTGGTGATGCAGGTGGCGCTCCCCCGGCGACGGCGCAAGCCCCGAAACCCGCCGCTACAACAGCGACCCTGAAGGACGACCCCAAGAAGGCCATCCCCTTGGATGGTGACAAAAAAGGTTTCGAGTCGTTCTGATCGTTTCGTGAATCACTCCGCCGGCCTCAATCGGCCGGCGGAGTCTTGTCCGTCTTTCTTTCGTTCTTTCGTTCGTTCGATCCTCAGCTATGAACCTGAGCTAACACTGCTCGATCCTTCTTTTGAATCAATCGGGGTCGATGACACGGCTCTTTACGGGTCGCCGTTTTTTTGAGATGTTCGATGACCACGCTTGCCACGGGACAGTTTGAGCGGATCGCCGAGATCGCGATGCAGCGGTGGGGTTTGAATCTCACCGATCGCAAGCGGCAGCTCGTGTCCAATCGTCTCTCGAAGTTCCTGCGAAAATCTCGATTCGAGAACATCACCGAATATCTCGAGCACCTCGAGAGCGAAGCTGACGACGACGACATGTTGGTGTTCTTCGATCTGCTGTCGACGAACGTCACCAGTTTTTTCCGGGAGCGTCAGCACTTCGATTACCTGGAGCGAGAGTTCTACACGCCGCTGGCCCGTGGGGACGTGACGAAGCCGGGTCGGCGCATCCGAATATGGTCAGCGGCGTGTTCGACGGGACCCGAGCCGTATTCACTGGCGATGCACGCGAAGGAGCACCTTCCCGATCTTGATTCGTGGGATTTCAAGATTCTAGCGACCGATCTTTCCAACTCGGCGATCGAGGAAGCCCGGATCGCAATGTATCCGAAGAAGATGCTCGAGAATCTCGACGGCGCACTCGTGCGAAAGCATTTCCGGCGCGGAACGGGCTCGAACGAAGGAATGGTCAAGATCGCGCCGCACATATTCAAACTCGTCACCATCCAAAGGCTCAATTTGATGGACCCCTGGCCGTTCCGGGGGCCCTTCGACGTGATCTTTTGTCGTAACGTCATGATCTATTTCGATCAGCCGACGCGCGCCCGCCTTGTGTCGCGCATGTACGACTTGCTTGGACCTGGTGGAATCCTCGCTGTGGGCAGCGCCGAGACGCTCTCCGGCTTGAACTCGAAATTCCGCACCGTTCAGCCGTCTGTGTATGTCAAGTAATTCTCAGGAGATGCGTGTGCCCCCATCGCCCACGACATATCGCAGTACCGAGGTGGCCGGCAGAATTGTCGTCGGCGTCGCGGACATTGCGCTGTGCGACGATCCTTCCGCGACTGTTGTGACCTACGCTCTGGGATCGTGCATCGGCGTCTCCATCTACGATCCTGTGGCGCACGTCGGGGGCCTGCTGCACTTCATGCTGCCGGAATCCAAAATCAACGTAGAGAAGGCCGGTCAATCTCCAGCGATGTTCGCCGATACGGGCGTGCCGCTTCTGTTCAAGGGCGCCTATGAGTTGGGGGCAAAGAAGGAGCGGTTGATCGTCGTTGCGGCCGGCGGAGCGGAGGTCCTCGCGGACGATGGGCACTTCAAGGTCGGCAGCCGCAACCGGACCATGCTTCGCAAGCTTTTTTGGAAGAACAACATACTGCTCTCGGCAGACGACACGGGCGGCTCGATCAGTCGGACCATGATTTTGAGGATGTCGGATGGCGAGGTCACCGTCCGCACCAAGGGCAAGGAGCGCACGTTATGGCCGACATAGATCAAATCCTCGACAAGATTGATCGCTTGCCCGCACTTCCCAGCTCGGTTGTGCGCGTGACTGACATGCTCACCAGCGGGGCGACGGATCTCAGCGAGATCGAGCAGATTGTCCGCCACGACGAAGCCTTGAGTATGGCCATTCTTCGCCAGGCGAACTCGGCTCGCTACGGTCGTCCCGGGCGGATGTTCGATCTGAAGCAGAGCATCGTGAGGCTCGGGGGCAAGGTTCTGATGAAGATTGTCCTTGAGCAGCAGGCAAGCGCGATGTTCGTTCGTGCCGGCGCCGCCTACGGGCTGAGGCGCGGCGCGTTGTGGCGCGGCGCGCTGGGGGGAGCGCTGGCGGCCGACCAGATCGCCCGGACCCATGACTTTGCCGACAAAGATCTTTGCTTCCTCTGTGGATTGTTGCGCGATGTCGGAAAACTCGTCATGGACATGCACTTTGGGAGCGAGTACCTCTCGCTCATTTCCAAGCACATGCGACCCGAACGCACCTTCGTGGAGTGCGAGCGGGCGGCCTTTGGCTTCGATCATGCTCAGATCGGCGGAGAACTTGCGGGGCGGTGGGGATTACCAGAGCGCATCTGCAAGACGATCCGGTTCCATCACGAGCCCCCCGCGGAGGCGCCGGAGCACGATTTGCTTGTCGATATTGTTCATGCCGCCGACATCATTTGCCTGTGGGCGGGGTTGGCCATCGGCTACGACGGCTTGCAGTACAAACTCGCGCCTCATGTTCGAGATGGACTGGGCCTCGATCGCCGGGAGGCCGAGCTTGATGTGTCCTTGACCTGGTGTCGGCTGCGCGAGATCGAGGAGTCTATGGAGAACGCTCTTGTTCAGGAGCACGACTCATGAGTTGTAATGTTTTGATCGTTGATGATTCGCTTATATTGCGCACGGCCATCAAGAAAGTCGTGAAGCTTGCTGGCGTGTCGGAGGACCACATCTTCGAGGCCGGCAACGGCCAGGAAGCCATTGATTTGCTCGAGACGGTCTGGGTCGATCTGGTGCTTCTGGATCTGAACATGCCGGTCATGGACGGCGAGCAGTTCGCACAGGAGCTGCGAGAACGGCCGGAGCTTAACGACGTTGCCGTTGTCGTCGTGAGCACGGAAAGCAACAAGGCCCGTCTTGAACGCATGCGCGAGCTCGGCGTCGTGGACACCTTGCACAAGCCGTTTGAACCTGAAGATCTTCGCAGACTAATCTCGACCGTGCTGGGAGTGAAACTATGAGTCAGTTGACTTCTCAACGAATCGCCCAACTCGTCATTGAAGCACTCGAACGAACCGCGTTCGTGTTGGCTGAACCCGTGGACGCGGGGCGGGCCGCGGAGCTTCCCGCGGTGACGTGCTTCTCGCGAATCTTTTACACCGGCCCGGATGAAGGCCAACTGTTCCTCGCCGCGAGCGAGGGCTTTGTGCGCGAGCTCGTCTCGAGCCTCCTTGGCATGGAGCCGGAGGACGTTGACCTTGCCACTCAGGGCGAGGATGCGATCAAGGAGCTGGCTAACATCGTCGGTGGGTCCACGATCCTGGAGCTAGGCGGGGTCGACTGTCAGTACTCGCTGAAGCTGCCCGAGCTGGTCAAAACCCCCGAGATGCCGGAACCCGGCGATCGCGGCGCCGCGTGCTTTGTGGAGTCCGAGGGCGAGCTGCTGAAGGTGATCTGGCGCCCGTCCGACTCCTCCCAGTCCGCCGCGGCCTAGGTGCAGGATTAACCACGATGTCGTCCGATGTTCGGGTGCTGATTGTCGACGATTCTTCGATCGTGCGCCGAGTGCTGAGCAAGGAGCTCGGCCGGCAGCGCGGAATCGAGGTCGTTGGTACTGCGCCCGACCCCTACATCGCCCGGGACAAGATCGTGAACCTGAGACCGGACGTCGTAACGCTCGACATCGAGATGCCGCGCATGGATGGGCTCACATTTCTGCGCAAGCTCATGAGGTACCATCCGGTTCCGACGATCATCGTCAGCTCGCTGACGCCGCAGGGCTGCGAGACTGCGCTGGCGTGCCTGGAAGCCGGAGCGGTGGACGTCATCTGCAAGCCAGGCGAGTCGTATTCGGTTGGGGACATGGCCTTGCAGTTGGCGGAGACGATCCGCGCTGCCGCCCGGGCCAACATCAAGCAAGTTGCGCAGCAAGCTCAGGCGGGCGACCAGCCGCCGAGGATTCGAACCCTTGGCAAGGCGATGATCAAGACCACGCACAAGGTCATCGCGCTCGGCGCTTCGACCGGCGGAACCGAGGCCCTGCGGCGGGTGCTGTGTGCTTTACCCAAGCAAGCCCCGGGAACGATCATTACCCAACACATGCCCGAGGGTTTCACGCGGTCCTTTGCCGAGCGTCTCGACGGGATGTGTGAGATTGAAGTTCGCGAAGCGGCCGACGGTGATTGGGTTGTGCCTGGTCTGGCGCTACTGGCGCCGGGCAATATGCACATGAAGCTCGCCCGCGATGGCGCTCGTTACATCGTGCGCGTTTGCGAAGGCCCTCGCATTTGCCGACACCGACCATCCGTCGAGGTGCTTTTTGAGTCCACGGCGCAGTATGCCGGTCGAAATGCTATTGGCGTGATCATGACCGGCATGGGCCGCGACGGCGCTCGCGGCCTCTTGTCCCTGCGAAACGCCGGCGCCGTTACCGTCGCCCAGGACGAGGCTTCGTGCGTCATTTTCGGTATGCCGCGGGAGGCCATCGCATGCGGCGCCGCCCAGATCGTCTCTCCCCTCGATGAGATCCCGGATCGGATCATCGAGTTCGCCATCGGGGAGCTTCACGCCATCGCCGCCTGACTCGGACGAGGCTCGCCCGGGCCGGTGATCCTATTCGAGCCACACCTCATATCGTTTTGGTCCATCGTCGAGGCTGAAGACCGGCTGCGGTGCGTATTGACTCACCCGCGCTTTTCTCACCAGCGCATCGAGCGTAATCCCACGTGACTCGATCTTCTCCTGCACTTGCGGGTCGATGATGTTCTGGAGCTCGTCGATCGCTTCGGCGGGCAGCGTCACCTTCGCTTTGACCGTTCCACTGTCGGTCACTTTGATGCAAAGATGCTTGGCCAGGCAGGCGAAGCTGGATCTCGGATCGGCCGGCACCGGTAGCTCCAAACGCTTCATCGCGTCGGCATGCTTTGCGATGAGCGGTCGAAGAAACTGCGTCCAGCTCACCGGCTCCTGAAGCTCCCGCAGATAATAAACCAGCCCATGGAACGCGCGAAGGATGAAGATGAGCCGGGCCGGCCCACTGATCCTAAAGTTCCATCGATCGTCGCCCAGGATGTCGCCGATGCGCTCCGAACGCCTCCAGAACTGAAGATCGAATTTCATCGGTGAGCTGAAGGGATCGAACAGTACGCGACACAGCGCGGGAAGTTTGTGGCGAAGCGGTTCGAGGGTGGCGGGGTCGAAACCGAGCTTCACGAAGAACGGATACGGATCAGCGTCGGTGGTGTGATACGTGTCGTGTATCAATCGAAGGAGGGTCAACCGCTCTTGTTCCGGAACCGCGCGCACACAGCCGTAGTCGTATAAAACGATCTGCGGCTCGCCGTCGCCGGCTCGAAACCGGTAGTTTCCCGAGTGGGGGTCGGCGTGCAGCAAGCCGCCGTCAAACAGCATGAACAGGAAGTGTTTGAGCATTTGCCGCCCAAGGGCCTTGCGCGTCTCGGCCGGCCAGTCCTTCACCTCGCGTATTGTCTGGCCGTCTTCCCAGACTGTCGTGAGGACGCGCGCCCCGCTGAGTTCGTCGATGACCTGCGGGACCGTGACATTCAATTCGCCGCTGGCGTCGGCATACGCCCGCTGGTGCTCCGCCTCGCGAACATAGTCCAGCTCTTCATTGAGGGAATCACGAATGGCCCGCCGGTAGTCGGCCAGATCGAACCCACGGCTAAGGCCGCCGACCGGCTCGCTGAGCCAGCCCAGCATCTTGAGATCGGCCTCGACCGCTTCGCGAATGCCCGGGTACTGGACCTTGATTGCCACCACTCGTCCATCGCGCAACGTCGCCCGATGCACTTGCCCCAGGGATGCGGCCAGACCGTGCGCGTCGATGTCGCCAAACACCGTCTCGGGTTCGCGATTCCACTGCTCGGCCATGACCGGCAGCAGGGCCTCCAGGGGGACGGGTTCCGCCGAGTCCGTCAATGGGGCAAAGGCGTCCGCCGTCTCGTCGTCCTCGCTCATGCTGAGAATCTGGCCCATCTTCTGGGGCAGCCCGCGCAGCCGACCGAGTCGCTGAACGAGGTGCAGGCGCGCGTTGTCCCGCACGACTTCATTGGTGCTGCCGCGCAGTTTCAGTCCGTGGAACCCGGCTCGCCCCAAATCCGCGGCTCGGCGCAGCGTTGAGGTAGCGACGACACTTTTGGCCATGACGATGACGCTCCTGTAGCAAAGCCCAAACGCGGCGCGCACCATCTGCGGCGCCGTCCGGCGATTGAGGCTTAGTAAAGAATCAAACCCCCGGAGCGTCTTGCAATCGTCCGGAGACGAGCAAGCCCCTGCCCCGGCCTATCAGTGAGCCCCGGCGGGGCACTTCTCTTGGGTCGCTTCGCCCGCGCCGTAGATCTCGTGCTTGGGCTGAGAGGCCAACACCTCTTTCTTGCCCCAGTCCACGACGTTCTTGAAGCGATCCGACTCGATGAACGAGTTGAAGGCCGCCTCATCGGTCCATTCTGAAATGATGAGGTAGTCGTGCTCGCTGTAGACGTCGCGAAACAGGTGCGTCTCGCCGTGGCCTGCCATGTCCTTCATGATCTGTATCACTTTCGTGAACACGGCTACGAACTCTTCGTCCTTGCCGGGGATGATCTTGTAATTCATGCCGACGGTAATCATGGTCTATGCTCCAGTCTTGGGAGGGGACGGATTGGGTACCAGGTAATCTTATCGGCCGAGGGGCAGCCCGCGCTTCGTCCCGAGCCCGATAAGGCTCGATGTCGTTCTCCGACGCGTCGTCGCGCAACGGTTGCGCCTCAACTCACTCCCGCCAGTCTGCGGACCGTCATCATGAACGACCGCTTGATCATGTTGTGGAACATGTAGACGATGAAGCCGTAGACGACGGCGGCCAGGAGTGCGCCGACGACCATGCTGATCCGGCCCGTGCCGAGGCTTGTTGCGACACTCCCGGAGATCGTGTCGGCGGGGTAGACCAGCGCCCAGACCAGGTTGACGGGGCTGAGGGTGGTGACGACGGCTCCGATGACGGGCATGCTGCTGCCGACTGCCATTGCACAAAGGCCGAGCACGCCCGAAGCCGCGCCGGCCACCGCCACCGCACCCACCACCGATCCGATCGTGCCCTTGCTCTTGATCGACCAATACAGTCCGATCATCACGCAGACCGCCACGAAAGGTACGAGGACGAGCGGCAGAAGGATCGCGCCCTCCGGCAGAACCAAGGGGACGTCGATCGTTGCGGTCGAGTCCTTGACCTGCACACCCTTCAACACCGTGCCATTGGGGTTGCCGAAGCCGTCGGCTAGTACGTACACCGCCAGGAGGGCAAGCGTAATAGTCGGCACAAGGAGCAGCGGCAACAGATACTGAATCAGGCCGCGCAACTTCCCCGCCAAGTATGGACCCGGCTGGAGCGGCGTGGTCAGAATCAGATCGAGCGTCCCGTCCTCGCGCTCGCGCGTGACTGCGGTCGCGCTCATGTTCAGGGCGATCAGGGCAATGATGACGACCTCGGCTGAGAGCACCGCGGCCACGGCCGTCTGAAGGTCCGGCTTTGTCCACACCCCTGCGTGATAGAGCCCTATGAGCGTCAGCCCGATCGTGACGCCTATGGCGACGAACCCCCAACGGGCGATGATCGCCACCAAGGTCTTGCCTCGAGCCACGGACTCCCGCCAGGCGATAGGGTTCATTCCGACGCGCCTCGACGGTCGTTCAACGGCCCCTGGGGCGGCGAGGCCCAGCATCCGGCGATACCAGGGGAGCGCCCCAACCTTGGCGCCAATCGCCCGGAGACGAATGGTCGAGTATCCGATCATCACCACACTCAGCCCAATGCACAGCCAGCAGAACGTGGTGATCGGCTGGGCGAACCAGATTTGCTTCAGCCAACCCACCTCGACGCCCGTGAAATTGTGCGGCACGTAGGTGTTGGATTTGAGCAGGACCTCCAGGGCGAGGAACGGGTTGACCGGCGTCAGGACCGTCGTGTGGCTCGTGGCTGAGCCCAGCGCGACCGCCGTTCGGAGCATCCCGTCCCCTGCATACGTCGCATAGAGGAACATCACCACGGATGCGTAGAACCAGAAGACCGCCTTGCGCCCGCCCGTTCGGGTCACGGACATCGTGACCGCGATTGCGGCCACGAGCAGGGAGCTGACCCCCGCGATGGCATAGCTGGCGAAGATCGACTCCCCCGGCACCCCGCCGAAGTACTGCGTCACCGCGAACAGGGGCAGGGTGGAGAAAAGCAGGGCGAGGATGAAGAACAGCCGCCCGAAGAGATTGCCCAGCACGATCTGCAACGAGTTCAGGGGCGTCGTGAGCAGAATGTCCCATGTCCACTGGTTGGACTCCTGGGCGATCGCCCCCGCCATGAACACCGGAGTCAGCAGGCAGATCAACCCCACTTGAAGGTAACTGATGAGGACGAAAGTGTTTGCGGCGCCTGCCGCCAGTTGGCGAACCGACATCGAGCCTTGGACATTGGCCAGCATCGCGAACAGCAGGATGACGATCATCACCCCCAGATAGCCCGAGCGAAGGTACATGTGCCTCAGCCGGCACGATCCACCCTGGACCAGCCGCATGCAGATCGGGTTCGTCGGTAGCAGCCGTAGAAGCCAGTTCAGGAAGGCAGGCATGCCAGATCGCGCTCCGCCGCCAAGCCAGCCTCCCCCAGATGGCCGCCTCGCTTTTTTTGCGGCCGGTCGTCTTGACAGGTCGGCTTGTCGGTACGAATAATACCGCAGTAGTTCAATCCCGGGCCCTCGGATCGTAGCACCCAGCTGTCGGGGGTCCTTTTACTTACGGCCCGCCCACTGACGACACAGGCGACACCGTTTAGACCGGGCGTCCAGGCCGACGCCGGCTGCCAGCGGTCCTCGACCGCGGGCGGATAGATTCAACCTCGGAAATCAGGCGATTGAGACCGACGTGATACCCCGACCTCGTTCTACGGAGCTGACCAGACCAAGGCCTCATGCGG